>JBIKUM010000070.1:0-10508 GCA_044347585.1 Terrimicrobiaceae bacterium | reverse complement strand
GTTGTAGAGGAATCGAACCGGACCAATCATTTTCTAGCGAGATACAGGACTTCGCTGCCTCCGTAGCGCTTGGCGCGTAGGATTTCAAAACAGGATTCGGCAAGGGCGGGAGCGCCGGATTGTTTTTCCAGGACAAAAAGCCCGTCTGGCTTGAGTGCGGATGCGAGCTTAAGCGAGGCTGCCAATGCGGCCGCGTGGTCGGTGTCGCCTTGTTTTTTGGCATACGGGGGATCCGCAAAAATGATGTCGAACGAGGCTTCCTCGGCATACAGGTCGAGGAAGCGGTAGGCATCCATCGTCTGCACCACGGCTTCGACTTGGGCCATACGCAGGTTTTCACGGATGCAACGCACGCAGCGGTCGTTTTCATCCACAAAAACGGCGGACTCCGCGCCCCGGCTCAGCGCTTCTATTCCCATGCCGCCCGAGCCGGCAAAGAGGTCGAGAACGCGTGCGCCGGGAACCCGGTCGCCGAGGCTGGAGAAGATGGCCGCACGCACGCGGTCCATCGTGGGACGGAGTCCATCGGGTGGGGCTTTCAGAGGGCGGCCGCCCGCGCTGCCGGCAATGATTCGCATAGGGTGTTCAGTTCGTCGGCGCGGGAGTTGCGGCAGGTTTGGTGTCTTTTTTCTTTTTCTCCTTCTTGGGCATGCGGAGGAGGTTTTTCAGGAGCCCCCCGACATCGTCGCCCAGCCGGATACCGACCAATTTATCGAGGAGGTCGCTCTTCGGACGCGACATGGAACCGGTGATCGAGAATGGCATGTGTGCGTAACCTTCGCGGTCGGAGGTTTGGAATTTCGAACCCATGAAGCCGAGGGATTCCTTGAGAAGTTTCTGAGTCACATGAAAACGGGCGTCAAGGTCGAGAGATCCATCGAAAAGGGCCTGTCCGCTGGCGTCCATGAGGAGGTTGGCGGTCTCAAGTTCCAGGCGGTCCACAAGGATTTTCCCATCGCGGATGGTGAGTGCGGTCTGGGCGTTTTGAAGCTCAAGCATGCGAAGCTCGTTGATGCGGAGAAGTTCGCCCAGTTGACGGAGCGGATCGATGGGTTGCATGCGGGCTTCGGTGAGGTTTGCCGAGGCCTGCCCGGTGAATGACTCCGGTTGGCCAGGAATGCCTTGGAGATTGGCTTTGGCGAAGAGGACGCCTTGCGTTCCCTCGGCGGTGAAGCCTGCGTCCTCGGCGAGTTTTTGAAGGGCCACATTCTCAGCCGTCAGCGATGCAGTGAAGAAGGCTTCCTGCGTGTTGGAGATTTCAAAGTTTCCCTTCACGGTTCCATTCGCCCATGCCGCCTGCAGGTTTGTGATTTTGAGGTCGCCGTCGTGGTATTCAAACTGACCAGTGATGTCCTTCTGACGCACCGATTCGAAAAGAGTGGCGCTTTTGATGCGGAATGATCCTCGGGCTACGCCGTCGGGTGAAACCTTGCCTTCAACAGACAATCCATCCAAGAGAACCGCCCTACCGCCTTGTGCAGGGTAAAGTGCGGCATGCCCCTCGAGAATCCGGACATTTTCGAAAAGGACAGGTTTCGCAGTTTTTGTTTCAGGTTTCTCCTTGGGCTGCGGGGTGGAAGTCGCGGGCAATCCTGCGTCTGGGCTTGATGAAAGAGGAGGGGTCGGCTGCTGTGTGGACTGAACTTGTTGATTCGCTGGAGCTGCCTTTTTTTCGCGATTTTGGAATGGCATGGCAGCACCGCCTGGCCAGATGGCGCTCTGCCCTTGAACGAGCAGAAGTGAAGGCTGCTCGAAGGTAATGTCTTTAAGTAAAATCTGCCCGTGGAAAAGCGAGCTCAGGCTCACACTGCACTTCATGGAGCGGACCGAGAGCAATGGCTTTTTCGCATTTCCAGCCTGTGGGATTTTGATGCCGGAAACGGTGAGGCCTGACCAGGGGGTGTAGTATGTCTTGCTGATCACGGGCTCGATTCCGGTGGCACGGACAACGGCTTGCCGGAGTTTGAACTGCACTCCGCTGGACTGAAGGTAGATGTTCAGACACAGGACAGCCGTTGCGTAGAGGGCAAAAATTATCCCTGTGATAATCAGAATTGGCTTGGCAATCGAATGCACAGAATGAAGCTAGCGCTCTTCCTTTGAAAGTGAAGTGTGAATAAGACGCTCGTCATTTTGAATCCCGCCGCCCGCAGCGACAAAGCCAGTCGTCTCCGTGAGAGAATCTCCGCGCTCTCGGGCGGTGCGTCCATGCGCCTCACCTCGGAAGCCGGTGACGCCCGCGACATCGCGGCGGAGGCCGTTCGAGAAGGATTCGAGGTCGTCATCGCAGCGGGAGGGGATGGCACGCTCAATGAAGTCGTCAACGGCATCGGCGGCTCCTCGGTGCGTCTGGGAATTCTTCCGGTCGGCACGATGAATGTTTTTGCCACGGAGTTGGGCATTCCCCAAGGAAACCTCGAGCGCGCTTGGAGTGTGATCGAACAAGGCAAGGTTGTGGAAGTAGACCTCCCCAAAGCCAACGACACGCATTTCATTCAGCTCGCCGGGGTGGGGTTGGACGCCGAGGTCGTCCGCAAAACCACAGCCGATTCCAAAAGGGCGCTCGGACCGCTCAGTTACCTTCTCACGCTCGTTCAAGTCGCCGCGCACAAACCATCACGCGTGCTGCTCGAAGCCGAAGGCGGGCGAATCAGCGAGGGTTCCTTCGCGCTCATCGGAAATGGCCGGCTTTACGGCGGGCCGTTTCCTGTTTTTCAACGAGCAAGCCTCTTCGATGGATTGCTCGATGTGCTGGTCTTTCAAAACCAGAGCCACTGGGATGTCGTGCGCTATTTTCAGGCCATAGCCTTTGGCACACACCCGCAGTTGCCGGATGTGGAATATTTCCAGACAAGCACCCTGCGGGTTACAAGTTCGGGTGATGTGCCAGTGGAACTCGACGGCGAGGTGGCTGGAATGCTGCCCTGTCTCTTTTCGGTGAGCTCCCAAAAACTGCGCGTCCTCGCGCCGTGAGGCGAATCCGCTTGCCTCTGCGGCGCAGCAGGAAGTAGGTTCTCCACCGTTCAACGGCGGTGTCTTTTCAGAATTCCTGAAGACAACCGGCCCAAAACGACTCCGCGCGATTAGCTCAGCGGTAGAGCGCTTGCTTCACACGCAAGAAGTCACAGGTTCAAACCCTGTATCGCGCACCATCCCTCCAATCCCAGTTTCGCACAAAAATTTTCCTGCGAAATGAGCCAATCAAAGCCCAGAGCCGAGCCGTTTAATCGGCCTGACTCCGGGTTGTCTGATCCGGGATTCAAGCGAGGTCGAAGCGGTCGAGGTTCATGACCTTGTTCCAAGCTGCGACGAAATCCTGGACGAACTTTTTCTCGGAATCGGCAGTCGCATAGACTTCGGCTACGGCGCGGAGTTGGGAGTTTGAGCCGAAGACGAGATCGACGCGGGTTCCGTTCCATTTCAGATCACCGGTTTTGCGGTCGCGGCCTTCGAAGATATCGGCGTCCTTGGAAACAGGTTTCCATTCGGTTGCCATGTCGAGGAGGTTCACAAAAAAGTCGTTTGTGAGTGCGCCGGGGCGCTTGGTGAAGACACCGAGGCGGGAATTTTCGAAGTTGGCGTTTAGCGCACGGAGGCCGCCAATGAGCACAGTTAATTCAGGTGCGGTGAGCGTGAGGAGTTGAGCCCTGTCGAGGAGGAGTTCCTCGGCGGTTACTGAGAATCTTTTCTTTTGGTAATTGCGGAAGCCGTCGGCCACTGGCTCAAGGACTGCGAAAGATTCGACATCGGTTTGCTCCTGAGAAGCGTCCATACGGCCGGGAGTGAATGGCACGCTGATCGTGTGACCTCCATTTTTGGCACCTTGCTCGACGCCTGCACAACCGGCGAGGACGATGAGATCGGCGAGTGAGATCTTTTTGCCGCCGGACTGGGCATTGTTGAATTCCGCCTGGATGCCTTCGAGGGTTTTGAGGGCCTTGGCGAGTTGCTCGGGTTGGTTGACTTCCCAATCCTTCTGAGGGGCGAGGCGGATGCGGGCACCGTTGGCTCCACCGCGCTTGTCTGAGCCACGGAATGTGGAGGCCGAAGCCCAGGCTGTGCTGACGAGCTCGTAAACCGCGAGGCCGGATGCGAGGATTTTTCCTTTGAGCGTGGTGATATCTGCTGCGTCGACAAGCGGGTGGTTGGTGGCGGGAATCGGATCCTGCCAGATGAGTTCCTCTGCTGGGACATCCGCTCCAAGATAGCGTGAGCGAGGCCCCATGTCGCGGTGCGTGAGCTTGAACCAAGCGCGGGCGAAGGCGTCTGCAAACTGGTCGGGGTTTTCGAGAAAGCGGCGGGAAATTTTTTCGTAGGCCGGATCAAAGCGCAGCGCAAGGTCGGTCGTGAGCATGGTCGGCACGAGGCGTTTCGACTTGTCGTAGGCGTGAGGCACTGTGGCATCCGCGCCCTTGGCGACCCATTGGTGCGCGCCTGCCGGGCTCTTCGTGAGTTCCCATTCGAAGCCGAAGAGGTTTTCGAAATAATAGTTGCTCCACTGCGTCGGTGTTTGCGTCCAGGTGACTTCGAGTCCGCTCGTGATGGCGTCGGCGCCTTTTCCAGATCCGAAGCTGCTCTTCCAGCCGAAGCCTTGCTCCTCGATGGGGGCCGCCTCGGGCTCGGGGCCGACATGTTTGGCATCGCCCGCGCCGTGTGTCTTGCCGAAGGTGTGTCCACCGGCAATAAGGGCGACCGTCTCTTCGTCATTCATCGCCATGCGTGCAAAAGTTTCCCGGATATCACGCGCCGAGGCTACGGGATCGGGGTTTCCATTCGGGCCCTCGGGATTCACATAAATGAGGCCCATCTGCACGGCGGCGAGAGGATTTTCCAATTCCCGGTCGCCGGTGTAGCGCTTGTCCTCGAGCCATTTTCCCTCGGTGCCCCAGTAGATGTCCTCCTCGGGTTCCCAGATGTCGGCGCGTCCTCCGGCAAAGCCGAAGGTTTTGAAGCCCATGGATTCCAAGGCGACATTGCCTGCGAGGATCATGAGGTCGGCCCAGGAAACTTTGCGTCCGTATTTTTGTTTGATCGGCCAGAGGAGTCGGCGGGCCTTGTCGAGATTGCCGTTGTCGGGCCAACTGTTGAGGGGAGCGAAGCGCTGGCTACCATTTCCACCGCCGCCGCGTCCATCACCTGTGCGGTAGGTGCCAGCGCTGTGCCAAGTCATGCGGATGAAGAAGGGGCCGTAGTGACCGAAGTCCGCAGGCCACCAGTCCTGCGAGTCGGTCATCACTGCGGCGATGTCTTTTTTCAGCAGTGCGAGGTCGAGGCTTTGAAATTCCTTCTTATAATCGAAGTCCGCATCCATCGGGTCGGACTTCGATGTGTGCTGGTGCAGAATGCGGATGTTGAGCTGATTCGGCCACCAATCGCGGTTCGTTGTGCCGCCGCCGGCGGATTTTGCGAGGAGTTGACCATGGTTGAAGGGGCATTTGGATTCGGTGGACATAATTTAAGGGAAGGGTTGCGAGTTTCTACTACGGATGAAGTTTGGGATGCGTTGTCGTTTTTAAGAAATATCTGCGCTTTGGAGAATACGGTATCCTCGAATCCTGAGATATTCAGGGACATTCGTGGAATTCATTTCCTCATCCGTGAGGGGTTGGATGACAAAGCGGGGCGTTTGCGGGGCGGTGAAGTCTTTGAGTGGAATCGGACTGGAATCCTGCGCATGGACGACGAGAGCAGTTCCCGCAGGCACGGTCACATTTTCCAAACGCACATCGCCATCGAGGACGAGCGTGGCATCCCCTGAAATGCGGCCGCCTTGGATTTTTTCGCGCACATCGGCGAGCGTTAGAGCGAAGGAGGGACTTAAAATCACGCGCGGTCCTGAGGTGAACGGAACTCCTCTGAGCATTTGGCGTGGGCCGTCCTTCACTGTCATCCCAGCGGCGCGGAGTTTTGTTCGTCCGGCTTCGTAGAAGTCGTTTTCTGCGCTGGAGGCACTTTCCGGCGGACCGTTTTGAGCGACTTTCTGAGCGGCGTCGGAGAGGTTGTTTTTGCAAGCGCTGAAGCACCAGACGCGATCGAACACGGTGACGCCGACTTTTTCACCCGAGGTGAAGTTTTTTGGTAAATCCTGCATGAGAGTTTCCAATCGGGCGGGTTTCTTGAAGCTTGTGCGAGTGTTATCCGAGAACTTGGGATTCACAAACTCCGCCACAACGCCACCGGAAGACTCGAGAACCTTGAGGTAGGGAGCGAGGCGGACGACGAGGAGGTTGATATTCCCTGGGAACTTCGAAAAACCCTTTTCGTCGGGCACATCGCCCTCGGGGCTCACTGTGGCGCGGAGGAGGGGATCGAGCAGGTTGTATTCAACATTGATCGTCAAATCCGGGGCACCGCTTCTAACGAGGCGTGCTATGCCGCCCACGGCCTCGCCGGGAATACGGTTTACCGCGATGGAGTTGAAATCGTAGCCGCGCTGCTCGGAAACCCCGATGGCTGCGAACGCTGCATTGAAGACCTGGCCATTCGTGTCCTGGATGAAAAGCAGGTAGCGCACGCCGCAATTGGCCAGTCTTTGAGCTGTGCCGCTTGTGTGTAGGAGGGTGTGGATATCTCCGTGCCCATGCGGCTTCAGAAGTAGTTCGTATTTCTTCTCCAGAGCCAAACTGGCATTCATGTCCGAAAGCGCGGGCACAAGTTCCTGGCGGAGGATTGTGACCTGACCCTCATCCAAACCGAAATTTTGATTCGCTGCGAGCGAGGCGCGTGTTCCCTCGTCTGTGTCGCGGCTTGTCATGATGATAAGCGGTATGCGGCGGTCGAGGCGTTTCGAGGCCGCTTTGATCACTGAGGCATAGTGCGCGAGGTAGCTTGTCGTTTCGGTCACTTCGACCGGGATATCGAGTTTGATACCCTTATATCCCAACCTCTCGCCAAGGCCCCCGGCAACGAGAACCACCGCCGATTCCGCAAAACAGCGCAATCCCTCGGCCTCGGCCGCATCGTAGTCTGCGCCCAAGGTCGATAGATCAACTAAGTCCGGTTGTGCCGGAGTGCAGCCCTCAAAGGGATTCGCGCCAGATGCCGCCTCGGCCAAAAGCCGCCGCGCATTGCGCGTGTAGGCCGTCAAACCGCCGGGGTAGGCGCGGTGGGCATTGAGCAATGTCGCCATGAATTCCTTCTTCTCTTTGTCACAAACGCCCGGGGCATCCCAATCGATGAACAGGTGCGACTGGCCATCGGAAATCAACTCCTGTGCAAGTTGCCGCTCTGCTTCAGAAAACAAACCCGCCGCAGCGTTGATCGAGAAGGCCGTGGGGTCTTGCGCTTGGTGTGGTTGCATAGTGCGGAAAGCTGACCCGAAAACCCGCCGCCTTGCAATTTCACAATCCGCTTCTTGTTTTTAAAAATAGGCCCGACCGCTGGTAATTCATCCCTTAACCACTGAAACACCCCAGCCGATGGCTATGGCGAAACCGAGGCAGTAGGGGATCACGCCGAGCGAGAGACTCAGAAATGTTTTCAGCGGTCGTTCACCCACGGCGAGCGCGAGGATGCATCCGGTTTGCGGGCCGATGGTCAGTGGGGCGAGAAGACCAAGGCCAACAAGCCCGAAGCGCGACCAGGCTTTCCAGATCCACTTATTAGGATCGCGCTCGAGTGGAATGTGCAGTTTTCTGGCAATCCAGCTTCTGGCGGGGGCACCGAGCAGAAGCATCACGGCGGCTCCTGCCGTGTATCCTAGCCATGCCGTCAAAGCGGCCAGCCAGATTGGCAGACCCGCTGCAACGCCACCGGGAACTGCTCCTATGAAATAGAAGAAGCCGAGTGTGAATGCTGCCGTGAGGCCTCCCGTGTAAGCCATCATTTGTCTCCAACATCGACCTTGATCGGCATGGTTTCAAGGAGGTCGGAGATTTCCGATGGGTTTGTGAAAAGGTAATCCGGTGCGGCTTCGGTGAGGGCGGGGGTGCTGTTGTAGCCCCAAGTTACAGCGGCGATGTGCACACCTGTTTCCTGGGCGGCCTCGATGTCGCGCAGTTCGTCGCCGACGAAAAAAATCTGCCTGGGTTTGAGGTGGAGTTCCCGCATGAGACGCCGCAGAACGCTGGCCTTGCCGAGGAGTTTTGATGAGCTTTTGACGAAGTCGAAAACCTCGAGGTCGTGGTTTTTCAAAAACGCGTTCACATTGGCCTCGGAGTTCGAGGTGAGAATGCCAAGTCGGAATCCTTGCGCGTGCAGTTTGCGGACCAGTTCAGGCATCTCCGGCAGAGGAACGATCGAGTCGATGCGTTTGCCGATCTCCTCGGTGCCGCGCTTGGAAATGTGCGGCAGCTTCATGCGCGGAATGCCCAGATGTTTCATGAGCCCGCGCGTGGAGAGGTCGCGGGCGAGGGAGACCTCCTCGGGTGGAAGTGGACGGAAGCGAAACTCCTCGGCCAACACATTCAAAATTTCCACTCCTGCGGAAAAGGTGTCGGCCAGCGTGCCGTCGAAATCGAACAACACATAGCGCGGGGGGTGCTGCAAGAGCCCAGCAGGACCGACGCGGCGGCGTCCGCCTCTCAAGACGAACTTCGCCAATCGCGTGACCCGTGAGCGTTTTTTCATGCTTTCGTTTCTTCCCACAGCGTCGAGAGGCTCAAATCCACCTTGCTGAAATGGAAGCTCGAGCCGCAGAATTGACGATATTTCATACGGTTTGAAGTGTAGTTAATCGGTGGATGAATGGCGAATCTTTCGTTTGGGGCTAATCTGATGCGAGAGAATCTGCTTTTCGTCGGCAGATCGGCGGTTAGATTTTCACGCCTTATGCAAACAACCCTGATTCTTCTGAAACCCGACTGCATCACTGGGCACAAGGCCGGAGAGGTCTTGAAGCGCTTTGAGGACGCCGGCTTCCAGATTCGCGGATGCAAAATGTTCCGTGCCGATGCGAGCCTCCTGCGCGAGCACTATGCTCACATCGCCACGAAGCCATTCTTCCCCGAAGTGGAAGCCTTCATGGGTGCCACACCACTTATCGCGGTCGCTCTGGCTGCGGACAACGCCGTGGATCGTGTGCGCGAGCTTCTCGGGCCAACCGACTCCACAAAGGCGGCCAAGGGCACGATCCGTGGCGACTTTGGAACGACCATGATGAAAAACATCGCCCATGCTTCGGACAGCGCCGAGAGCGCGGCGGTCGAACTGAAGCGTTTCTTCAAGGACGGCGAGCTCTTTGACTACTCGATGACCCTCTCGGTCTGAGAAAACTCCCGCAAAAAATCCTGCAAAATGCCAGCGTGCGAGCGCTGGCATTTTTTGTGTCTTAATTTTTTCTGGGAACAACCGAGAAATCCTGGCGGAGCTTGGCGATGTGGCCCGCCGGGAGGTGTCCCTTCCATTGGCTGCCGGGATAGATCACGCTGTTTCGCCCGACGAGAGACCCTGGGCTGAGAACGCTGTTGCAGCCAATCTCGGCATGGTCGCCGATGAGGGCGCCGAATTTGCGAAGGCCGGTGGAGACGGGGCCCTCGGCTGTGTGGATGGTCACGGGCGCCTTGTCGAGGCGCACATTTGAGAGAATGACGCCTGCACCGAGGTGGGCCTCGTAGCCGAGAATCGAGTCGCCGACATAGTTGAAGTGCGGAATCTGGGCCTTGTCGAAGACGAGGCAGTTTTTAAATTCCGAGGAATTCCCGGCCACGACTCCGTCGCCGAGGATCACATTTTCGCGGATGTAACACCCATTTCGAATCTCACAGTTCTCGCCGATCCAAGCGGGACCTTTGATCATGGCTCCTTGCTCGATCACTGTCCCTTTGCCGACAAAAACCGCGCCGCTCACAAACGGCTTACCGATGAGGCGGCCATGGAGACCGGGTTTCATGCGGAACTGGAGATAAGTCGCGATCTTCGGCAGAACATCCCAGATATGCTCGGTGTTCTCAAAAAGGGCCTGGTGCTCGCAGTGGCTGAGATCAAAAAATTCGTCGATGGAAAACATGGTGTGATTGGTTTGGTGGTTGGTTTCAGGCGGCGGAGCGCGGTGCCGGTGTGAGTTTTTGGCCTTCCTTGGTGTCCTTCACGATCCATCCTGCGGCGAGAATTTCATCGCGGATTGTGTCACTGAGCTTCCATTCCTTCGCAGCACGGGCGTCGGCGCGTCGGGTGAGGAGATCGTTCACTGCGGCAGGTATGGCCTCGGCTTCGGCTTCAAAGCCGAGCACCGAATTCACTCCTGTGAGCCATTGCAAAAGGTTCTGAGCCTCGCCAGGTGTAAGCGTGCCTTCGTCCATTCGGCGGTTTGTCGTGCGAATCATGTCAAAAATCACGGCCAAGGCGGCCGAGATGTTTAGGTCGTCATCCAACGCCTCACCGAAGGCATCACCCGTTTCCATGAGGTTTTCGACCGCTGCGCCTTTCGCCAGTTCCTGAAGGCGCGTTACCCATTCATCCAGGCGTTGCAGAGCGCTGCGCGCAGCGGCGAGACCCTCGAAAGTAAAGTTGAGCGGTTCGCGGTATTTGACCGAAATGAGTGCGTAGCGCACCTCGCGACCACTCCAGCC
>JBIKUM010000571.1:0-2668 GCA_044347585.1 Terrimicrobiaceae bacterium | reverse complement strand
TGCTGCTAAAGCTTTGATTGATAAAGAATCTGCTTTGAAAATTCAGGAAGATAATTTAAGTCAAGCACAAGCTTATCAAGCTAAAATTGCACCACAACTAAAACAGCAAGAAGAAGCTCTTAATGCTGCCAAAATTTATGAAGAACAGCGTCGTGGAATTAACAATGAACTAAAGCGGTTAGAAAAAATATTGGAAGACAAAATCAAGCTTGTAACTGAAGCTAACAAAGCAGTAAAAAAGGCTGAAACTGAATTAGCAGAGAAAAATAAGATATTTACTGAAGCTAAAAATGAACTTTCTCAATATTCCCTTGGTGGCACAAGACTAGAGCAGCTTAATCAAGTTAACCCACTACTAATTAAATGGGAAGGTATTCAAAAGCAAGTCGAAAGCGATCGCTCAAAACTCCAACAAATTACCCAACAATTAAAAACGGCCGATAATAATTATCAGTCTACTATTTTAAATCTGCAAAAATCCATAGAAGAATGTGAACAAATTTGTGCTAAATTAGATACTGCTAGACAACAAAATTATGCCTCTGCTTTACGAGTATTGCTCCATAAGGGTGATGATTGTCCTGTTTGCGGTGGAGTATACCCAGAAGACAACTTGTTACCACAACTAGAGTCTTCAGACAATATTAAAGCACTAGAAAAACGCGCTCAGACTGCTGAGAAAAACCGTCAAAAAGCTGCTGATGCCAAAACTAAAGCTGAAACCATAAGAGATGAACTAAAGAAACAAGAAATTGAATACCTCCAAATATTGGCAGCTAAAGAAGTCGAATTGCAGGCAGAAACACAACAAATTATTGCCATATTAAAAACAGATACATGGGATGTTCAGGCACTTCAGCAGGAATGCCAAACACTACATGAAAGGGATACTAAATATCAGGAATCTTTAATCAAGAAAGATAAAGCAGATGCGGAAGTTAATGCAAGTGAACAAAATTTTAAATTTGCCAAAGATAAGTTATCAAATACGCAATCCCAGCATCAAGAAGCAGCAAATGAAGTAGAACGCCAAAAAACACAATTTCAAGAAATATCCAACAAACTATCAGAACTTACTGGTGGTGATTCTTACGAGAATTTAGTCCGAAAACTAGAACAAGATAAACAAGATTTAGATAATCGTCTTCAGCAGGCACATAAGTTTCATCAAACTGCTCGTGATGAATTTCTCCAATCTCAACAAAATGATTTAAAATCACGAGAAGACTTTGATTTAGCTTCTAATGCAAAAGTACAAATAGAAGCTGAATGGCAAACTCGTTTGTCATCAGAAAACTTTACAGAAGCAATGTGTGAAGAAAGCAAAGCATCACCAGAAGTACAAAATAGATGGCAGCAGCAAATTACAGATCACGACAATAAAAAACTTCAGCTAGAAACTCTTATCACCAAAGAAACTAACGAAATCGGCAATAAAACCACAAATCCAGAAATAATTGCCCAACATGAAAAGTTTGTTGTTACTGCGGAAGAAAAGCGTAAGCAATCACAAGATGAATACAACAATTTAAAACTTTGGATTACTAAAGCTGAAGAGCAGCGAGAGCAAGCAGAGAAATTACAAGCCCAACTATCCAGCAAAGAGCAAGATTTAGAAATTTATCGTATATTATCCAAAGAGTTAAAATCGGATCGTTTTCAAGCCTATATTCTCCAAAATTTTGAGCAGGAGTTAGTAGAACAAGCAACAGTGTTTCTGCGAGAACTTACAGAACAGCGATATGCCTTAAAATATGACGATAAAGAATACTATGTAGAAGATAATTGGAGTGGTGGCGAAACAAGACGGGTACAGACACTATCCGGTGGTGAAACCTTTGCGACTTCTTTATCCCTGGCTTTAGCACTCTCAGAAAAGCTATCAAGAGGAGCTAAGTTAGGCAGTCTGTTTATAGATGAAGGATTTGGAACATTAGATGCTGAAACTCTGCAAAGTGTCTCAAGTATCCTACAATCTTTGGGTCAGCAAGACAAATTAGTGGGCGTAATTACTCATGTTCCTGCTTTGGGAGAAGAATTAGGAACGCAAATCAAAGTAGAAAAGTTTCCAGAAGGCTCTCGGATTATTATGGCGTAAACTGAAGAAAGCGTTGGTGAAGCCCCTGAACGACTGGACTCTGAACACCAGCAAGAATTATTTAAGATGGCTGCTGGTAGTGTTATGCTGGCGTTAACGCCAAGTCCTTTGGTGACCTACAGCCTGGAGATAAACCTGATAGAACATTGTGGGGATGCTACACACCCAATAATCCCAGAGAAACACTTGTCCATCTCATTTCTGGCTTACTTTTTTGGTTTATCTTTGGATTTGTGAGAGCCAAAGCTATAGACCTTGAGGGGGCGACAAAGGAGCTAAAGAGGCTGCTGGATAAGCATTACAGCCCTCATACCCTGCCGATAAAATGGCATCTTATTGCGAACAGATGCCATCATTTCCAAGACCAATTCTTGGCACTCATTCATAGAAACTATCCAACTAGAACCATACAAACCTATCCAAAAATCACTATGTCTTTTTCTAGTTCTTTTATTTTCACTCATCCGACAAACATAAGATTGTTGTTTTTGAGATTGAGTTTTTTGACCTTGTAACCATGAAGAAGTCATTGCTAAAGCAATCAATAAAATTATCCGCACAAGTCTATCC
>JBIKUM010000601.1:0-2670 GCA_044347585.1 Terrimicrobiaceae bacterium | reverse complement strand
TGGATGTCGGGGGTGAGGCTCCGGAGGGCTGAGGCGACCCGGGAGGCGAGGATGGGCGGCTGCAGGCTGCCGTTCTCGGGGTCCACTGCGTCGAGGTAAGGGATAGGGTCGCCCACGCGGTACCGCAGTCGGCGCCGGAATCCATCGTACTGCTCGTAATCCAGTCCCACTGGGATGAGCTGCAGGCGGGCGAGGTCGGAGTCGGTTTTCAGGGCGAGGTCGAGCATGTCCACGAACCCGCGCTTGAGCGGGCGGATGCTCTTCGAACCGTGGTGGTTGCCTTCTGGAAAAAGCCCGATGACGGCGCCGTGCCGGAGGCGTTGGACACAGATCTCGAAGATGCGCCGGTTCCGCAGGTCGATGTCGGGCAACCGATCGCGCTGCCGGAAGATGGGCATTTGGTTGAACGAGAACATCAAATACCGCGCAACCGGGTTGTAGAAAATGTCCGACCGGGTCAACCAATGCACCTGGTGCTTCCGCAGCAACCCACAATGGATGAGGGGGTCCATCAAGCCGTTTTGGTGGTTGCACACGAGAATTACCGGCGTGCCGGGCTCCGGGAACTTCTCGATGCCTTCCGTGCCCGTGATCCGGTGGTAGCGGGTCACCGCACTTCCCACCCACGGCAACAGGATGCGGTAAATCAGATGCCCGCGCTGGATCGGCGGTTCGTGGAACGGTTTGCTCATCGCAGTCGCGCCCCGGTTGCGGCACCTAGTGCCTCCACAATCCGCTGGACAGACCGCTCGATTTGGTGGTCGTTCAGGGTCTTCTCGGCGTCTTGCAGCCGCAACGAGACGGCATACGAAACGGTGCCTTCCGGCAGCGCATCCCCGCTGTACACGTCGAAGAGCCCTACACTGCGCAGCAGCTTCGGCTCCGCTTTGAAGGCGACCTCGCGCAGGGTGGCAAAGGCGACGTCTTTCGGCAGAACCAGGCTGAGGTCGCGCCGGACCGCTGGGAATTTGGCCAGCGGGCGGGCCACCGCACGCGGCACGACCACTCCCGCAAGCACCTCCACGTCCACCACGGCCGCCACGACCGATGCCTCCACCTCCAGCGCCGCACACACCTCCGGCCGCACCGGTCCGCACCACGCCACCACCGCATCGCCCACCCGCCAACAGCTCCCCCCCACCAGCAACGGCTGCGCGGCCGCCCCCTCCTCCCGCACCAGTCCCTCCATTCCGACCCCTCGCATCACCGCCTCCACCTCCCCCTTCAGCCCGAAGTGGTCCACTCCGTCGCCCCCTCGATTCCACGACTCCGGCGCCCCCCGCCCTGTCGCGACCATCACCAGCCGCTCCTCCTCGAGGAAGGCCCCGGCCTCCCGCCGGTACACGCGTCCCCACTCGCACAGGCGCAGGTCGGGATGCTGGTGGTGGCGGTTCCGGGCGACCGTCTCGAGGAGTTGAAAGAGCAGGTCGCTGCGCAGGACGTCGAGGTCCGAACTCAGGGGGTTCAGGACCGCGATTGCGCCCGCCTGGGCGTCTGGCAAAAAGCGCTCCACGTGCGCACTGCGCGTGAGCGAGTTGTGCATCACCTCCGTGAATCCGCGGGCTACCAGCAGGTCCGTGATGGTGCGGCGCAAAGGCTCACGCCCGGCAGGACGTGGCTCGGGCAACGCCATGTGAAAGCGTCCCGGCAGGGGCACCCGGTCGAAGCCGTGGATCCGCAGCATGTCTTCGATTACGTCGGCCGGCCGTTTCACATCCGAGCGGTACGCGGGCACCTCGAGCTCCACCCCGCCGCTGTCCCGTCCGACCACCTTGAACTCCAGCACAGCCCAAATCGCTTCCTGTCGCTCCGGCGCAAGCTCCACGCCGATGAGCCGACGGAACGCGTCGTGTCCCAGCCGGACGCGCGCTGGCCCGGGCAAACCAGCCGCATCTTCTGCCGCACACGCGGCGGCGGCGGCCGTTCCTCCGGCCCACTCCGTGATCAGGCGTGCGGCGAGGCGCAGGGCTTGGCCGGTCAACGCGGGGTCCACCCCCCGCTCGTAGCGGAAGGAGGCGTCCGTTGACAGCCCGTGGCGCCGCGCCGTCTTGCGGATGCCGACCGGTGCGAACCAAGCGGACTCGAGGAACACCCGCGTGGTCTCCTGACCCACCCCGGAGCCGGCGCCTCCGAAGACGCCGGCCAGGGCCAGGGGCCGTTCGGCGTCGGCGATGACGAGGTCGTCGGGGTGCAGCTCGCGTTCCACCGCATCGAGGGTGGTGAGCCGTTCGCCGGGCCGCGCATGCCGCACGACGATGCGGGAACCGGCGATGCGGTCGGCGTCGAAGGCGTGCAGCGGCGTGCCGAGGGTGTGCAGCACGTAATTCGTGGCGTCGACGATGGCGTTGACCGGCTTGAGGCCGATCGCGGTGAGCAGGTGGACGATATGCGGCGGGGAGGGAACTGCACGGACGCCTTCGATGAGGAGCCCGAGGTACCGGGGGCAGGCTTCTGCGGTCTGCACCTCGACCCCGATGCCGCCGGAGTCGGGGCCGAAGTTCAGGGACGGGCCGTCGGGCAGTGCCACTTCCGCCACGTCCCCGCCGATGCCCTCGACGGTGCCGAGGAGCAGGCCAGCGCGGAGGTCCCGCGCCACGCCGATGTGGCTCATGGCGTCTGTCCGGTTCGGGGTCAGGCCGATTTCGAGCACGGCATCGCTTCCGACACCGA
>JBIKUM010000550.1:0-2670 GCA_044347585.1 Terrimicrobiaceae bacterium | reverse complement strand
CGGGCAAATCCTACGGTCAGCCGGAAATTTTGGCCAAAAACGATATTGAAATCGTCATCGAGGAAAAGCAGCGCCCGGGCGAACTGATGCCGATCGAGGAAGACGAGCACGGCACCTACATCCTGAACTCGAAAGACCTGCGCGCCATCGAGCATGTCCAGCGCCTGGTCGACATCGGCGTCGATTCGCTGAAGATCGAAGGCCGCACCAAGAGTCCCTACTACGTCGCCCGAACCACCCAGTCGTATCGCCAGGCGATCGACGACGCCGTCGCCGGCAAGCCGCTTGATCCGGCCCTGCTGCGCGAGCTGGAGGGCCTGGCCAACCGCGGCTATACCGACGGTTTCTACCAGCGCCACCACGACGCCGACTACCAGAACTACCTGCGCGGCCACTCGGAATCGGACCGCAGCCTCTATGTCGGCGACGCTGCGCGCTTCGACGATGCCCGCGGCCTGATGGAAATCGTCGTCAAGAACCGCTTTTCGGTGGGCGACAAGCTGGAATGCGTGCATCCCTCGGGCAACCACGTCTGGACACTGATGCGCATGGAAAACCAGGCCGGCGAGGTGATCAGCGTCGCCCCCGGCAGCGGTCACCGCGTCTGGGTCGATTTGCCGGCCGGGTACACCAATTCCTTCGTCGCGCGTTTTGTGTAGGACGCACTGACAAAATAAGCCCGTATCCGATTTTGTGCACTGCAGCAAGCCGTGTAAAATCCCTGCCATGAGTAATGTTATCCGCCGCATGCCTTTGATCGATGCCTTGAAGGCAATCGCGGCGCTGCTCGTCCTGCTCAACCACTTCTCCTCCTATGGCCCGCTGGCCGCGGCGGCACGTGAAGCGTTTCCGGCCATTTTCGATTGGTGCTTCGAATACGGTCGCATGGCTGTCCAGGTTTTTCTGGTCATTGCCGGTTTTCTTGCCGCCCGCGGGCTGTCGGCCCACGGCGAGGCACTGACCGTTTCGCCCCTGCCGCTGATCTGGAAACGCTACCTGCGCCTGGCCCTACCCTATCTGGCCGCGATCGGCCTGGCCATCGTCGCGTCGGCCGTCGCCGATCACTGGCTGGATGACGAGGCAATTCCCGACCGCGCCACTTTCAGCCAATGGCTGGCCCACGCCTTCCTGCTCCACAGCCTGCTCGGCTTCGACTCACTGTCGGCTGGCGTCTGGTACATCGCCATCGATTTCCAGCTCTTCGCGCTGATGGCTCTGCTGCTCTGGGCCGGCCGGGCCCGCCTGGTTGCGCCGGCGCTGGTGCTGATCGTCGCCGCCGCCTCGCTGTTCTGGTTCAACCTTGACGCCAGCTGGGACAACTGGGCGATCTATTTCTTCGGTTCCTACGGCCTTGGCGCTGCCGCCTGGTGGGCTGCCGACCGCCGGCAACCGGCATTCTGGCTGGGCGCCATCGCCACCGTCGCAGTGGCCGCGCTGGTCCTCGATTTCCGGCTGCGCATCGGGCTTGCTCTGGGCATTGCGCTACTACTCGGCTTCGGGCGCCGCACCGGCTTCCTGGAAAGCTGGCCGGATGCCAGGCCACTGGCCTTTCTCGGCCAGATTTCGTATTCCATCTTCCTGGTGCACTTCCCTATCCTGTTACTGGCCAACAGCCTTTATTTCCAGCTGGAACTGTCCTCGCCCGATTCAGTCGTGCTTGGCCTCGCCCTAGTGCTGACCGTCAGCATTGCCACCGCCACCGTCTTCTACCGCTGGATCGAAAGCCCGGAAGCCAGCCGCCGCATCACCGCGGCTCTCCGCTGGCTATTCGGCAAAGCGCTGGAGCTTGCCCGCAAGCTGCCGCTCGTCGGCCCCCTGCTACCCGACCGCGCCTAATCGGCCAGTTCGGCCCGATCCCGGAAAAACGCCAGCGCTTCCGGATTGGCCAGCGCCTCGATGTTTTTCACCGGCCGCTGATGGACGACGTTGCGGACAGCCAGTTCGACGATCTTGCCCGATTTGGTGCGCGGGATGTCGGCCACCTGGACGACCTTGGCCGGGACATGGCGGGGCGTGGTGTGGGTGCGGATCTGCTGCCTGATCCGTTCGATCAGTGCGCTATTCAGCGCCAGACCCTCGCGCAGCTTGACGAAGAGAACGACGCGCACATCGTCGTGACGCCCCGGCGGCCAGTCCTGACCGATGACCAGCGACTCGAGGATTTCCGGCAATTGCTCGACCTGGCGGTAGATCTCCGCCGTGCCAATGCGCACGCCGCCCGGATTGAGCGTCGCGTCGGAACGGCCGTAGATGATCATGCCGTCGTGCGCGGTCAGTTCCGAGAAATCGCCGTGGCACCAGACCTTGGGAAAGCGTTCGAAATAGGCGGCGCGGTACTTGCTGCCATCCGGGTCGTTCCAGAAGCCGACCGGCATGGCCGGAAATGGCCGGGTGCAAACGAGCTCGCCCTTCTCCCCGCGCACCGGCCGCCCTTCTTCGTCGAAGACATCGACCGCCATGCCCAGCCCGCGACACTGGATTTCGCCGCGCCAGACCGGTAGCACCGGGTTGCCGAGCACAAAACAGGAAACGATGTCGGTGCCGCCGGAAATCGAGGCCAACAGGATGTCCGCCTTGACCTCGCGATAGACCCAGTCGAAGCCTTCCGGCGACAGCGGGCTGCCGGTCGAGAACATGGCGCGCAAGGCGGACAGATCGTGCGTGCCGCCC
>JBIKUM010000387.1:0-2673 GCA_044347585.1 Terrimicrobiaceae bacterium | reverse complement strand
CCTCACCCTGACAATGTCAGGCGAACTCTTGTGCTTGGCTCTGAGGCCGATGCTGTCTTAAAGCCTTCTGGAATTTGTATCGTTCCCATGAGCCACCAGGGTTGCTCGCAATCGAGCGTGGAGGAGGTTGAACGTATTAAGTCCCTTTATGCCAACCTTCTAGGTCAGCGTTACACCGATGATTCTGGTGTAGAGCATAACTTTACGGCGGGAAACATATTGGTCGTATCGCCTTATAACCTTCAGGTAAAGCGGCTCGAAGAAGCGCTCCCTAATGCTGCACGCATTGGCACCGTTGATAAATTCCAGGGGCAGGAAGCTGAGGTCGTTATTATTTCAATGGCAACGTCCAGCGGTGATGATTTACCCCGGCACATTGAGTTTTTGTACAGTAAGAACCGGATCAATGTGGCTGTGTCGCGGGCTCGCTGCCTTGCGGTTTTGGTTGTTAACCCTGCGCTTTTGGACATCAGATGTCAGACCGTCGAGCAAATGATGCTCGTCAATACCCTGTGCTGGATTTTTCGCTATGCCAGCGATACAGCAGTTGTAGATCTTAATAATATCTATGAAGAGCTTCGCGTGGGTCGTTAAGCCTCATCTGCTTCTCATAAGCCAAGCAGATCACAAGACTTTTCAGCTGCCACCAGATGAAGTTGAAGTCTGGCTCGGGTAAGCCCTACAAATAATCGGCGCTGAAATGTCTTATCCATCACCTCCCGATCAACCTCTGTAAGTACGACTGCATCGGCGCACTGCCCTTTGAAGCGAAAAATAGTATCGAGTAGCAAGTCGCCTTCGGTATAGGTTCTAAACCGTTGTGCATCATAGCCCATCGCCATGCGTACCGAGCAGCCGGCAATCGTGGCTGGCGCAGCGGTTAACAGGGTGCTTGATGAGGCACCCTTGATGGATAGTACGGCGATACGGTCTGCGGAGTAGCCCTCAGCAAGCAGGTCAGCCACGGCTGCCTGGGTCGCTTCCCACTCAGCACCTGGTTCGTAGGGGTAAACACCAATAGGCTCTCCGGCTCGCCCTGATCCACACTCAATAAAGTGATCGCTCAGGCCCCAGGCATTGAGCGCATCAACGATACGTGCGGGCGAGCGGTAGTTGACAGGCGACACCATCGTAGGCCATCCGGTCAATTGGACAGCTTCTCTTTCATATAGTGTTTGTAGCGGATCTTCAAGCCAGAGCATCTGAGCGTTTTCGTTTGGAATTTGCAGTAATGCTCGGGCCCATCGCTCCTCCATATCCTGGCCTTCATCAACGATCAACACGTCGCATTGGCCACGGATAAAGTCAAGATGGTTTTCAAGTGCCTGCTCCATACGGGTGAAGGCATCCGCTTGCGCAAGGTCAACAGGCTCGCCCTGGGCTTCAAGTAATCGCCTGCCCAGTTCATGAACGGTGAGCACAACGCTTGGATCGGGTACGAGCGCTCGCATCGCATCGGCAAGGGCACGGTTAAAGCACACGTAAAGCGCCTGCTCACCGCGTAGGTGGGCACGTCTGAGCGTTTCAAGTGCGAGTTGAGTTTTCCCTGAACCTGCCGTTCCTTGAACGCGCAAACGGAAGGGAAACATCGTCAGTCGACCGACCCATTCCGCAAGACCACCCGATAGGCGTGAGGTAAGCGCCGATGCGTGTTCGCCAATCAGTCCGACTTCAGGTGCAATCGATGCTTTTTGAGAGAGAAACTCGTGAACCTCCAAGGGATCGGCCAGACGCTCGCCACTCGGTTGCATGCGTTCGTCGAACATCGCAATGAGGACTTGTGCAAGTGAGCGGGTTTCTAGCGCATCAACTACTCGGCCCTCTGCCAAGCCCATCGGGCGCACGCCGGCAAGGCGGGTCCGCGGGATGTAGAGGATGTGATCAACATCCATGTGTCGGCCTGGAAACCATCGATCGAACTCGGACCTTAGCGCACTCAAATTGCGCGTGATTTGTGCTTGAACGTCCTTGCGCTGGGTCTGCCCCTTGCGGCGGTAGACGGCAAAGAGGCGACCGTCATCTGATTCAAGTTCGGCTGCCTTATGCTCAATGGCGATAAGCCTTCCATAGCGGTTGGCAATAATGAAGTCGATTTCGCCGTAAAGCGCCACCGACTCATGAATACGTGCCCAGTGAATACCGTGATAAATTGAATACTCGTCTGGGAGCGACTGGGCAAGCTCAAGCAGGGTGTGCCACTCGTCGCGGTGACGCACCTCAGCGGATTCAACCGAATCGATGGATGGATAGGCTCTTGCCAAGGTAGAACGTTCTAAGGTTAGTGAACATTCGGATCATACCGAATTGCCAGGCTCGGAGCGACGACCCTCAGCCATCTTTCGACGCAAAAATGCGGCCTGGCGCGAATCGTCGTTGAGATTAAAGTCAGATTCGTTTGTGCTGGCAAGCCGTTGAGCCATCTTGCGAGACTTGTACATCATCTCCTTGGACATCCGCTCCTGATCGCGATCGTGCATCAGGCTGCGAATGAATTGAATGGACGATGCGACCCAGGGCTCCCGACGACCGATGTCTTCGAGTTCATTGAGAATATGCTCGACCGCACGCCAGTCACCGCGAAGCGCTGCATCGCGGATGCGAAGCTGAATCGCTGCTGCACGTAACTCATCGATGCGGCGCTGTACGAGTTCGTGTGAGGGAATGGCGTCGTAG
>JBIKUM010000361.1:0-2679 GCA_044347585.1 Terrimicrobiaceae bacterium | reverse complement strand
TCGCGGAACATCGAGATAGCGACGACAGGGCCAACAGCTGTTTCCATGTTCAAGCTCGCAAATTGGAAATACGCCTGCGCCGTAAAAACCGCTCCTGTAAAAGCCCCAGTAACGATGACCACCAGTTGCGATCTGAATCCAATCTCGGCGATTTGTTGAATCACCAACTTCGGTCGAATGCGGCCGCAGAAGATCGAAAGAATGGTTTCGCTCGCCAGCATGGCCACCTGCCCCAGAAAAGTCAGGAAGGCGGTGTAAAGATTCGAAAAAATTCCGATGAGTGGCATGCGGGTTTTTGCTGCGCGTCAGTAAATGCGCTGTGTCTTCTTGAGCAAGCTGCCTGTTGGCGGTGCTTGCCCCACGAAGAGGGCTTTCAAGCCGAGCTTTCTGAAGAGCGATTCCAAAGTGCTTGCGGAGGGAACTTCCCCCGAAAACTCCATGTAAACAATATCGTGATTCGTATCGATTTTATAGCGGAGGTTCGGAAGCACATCCAATTCCAGAGCCAGTCCGAGCATTTTCTCAGGCTGGCGAACACCGGCTGCATAAATTTCCAGCTCGCTCATGCTCCGATCATGTCTCGTGGTCACTCCAACGCAAGGCCGATTTTGGCGTGAGGCAGTCTTGATTCCTGTTGATATCCTCCACCTCCTTGGGCAGGATGCGCGCCTCTTGTCCGCCTTGAAATGATCTCCCGATTCCTTGCGATTCTTGCCGCAGCCTGTCTGTCTTCAGGTCTGGTCGCGTTTGCAGGCGACCCCTCGGATTTTTTCCTGAAGGCTTATCAAGACTATCAGGCGGGAGAAAAATTCGAGCGCGACGGGCGTTTGCGGGATGCCATGAATTCGTATGCATCCACCGTTGC
Source organism: Terrimicrobiaceae bacterium (assembly GCA_044347585.1). GTDB lineage: Bacteria > Verrucomicrobiota > Verrucomicrobiia > Chthoniobacterales > Terrimicrobiaceae > UBA967. The sequence continues at coordinate 1,814 of JBIKUM010000361.1, read as the reverse complement.
CATTCTTGAGCAGGTGCGGAAGGACGATCCTTCCTGGCAGGAGATCGTTGTGAATTTCCGCATGCGCAAGGCCCAGGAAAACATCGAGCGCCTGCGCGCCATGGTGGCCAGCGAGCCAGAGAAACTGCCCGCGCACGAGGATCCGCTTCCCACGCGCGGCTTTGAAATCGACATCCCTGAACCCGCCGTGACCACCAGGCCGCGTCAGCAAAAATCCACTCCGTCCGAGAAGAAGGATGTTGATTCCGACTATTCCCGCGAGCGGATAGCGAGTCTGGAGCGCCAGGTTGCGGAGTATCAAAAACTCCATACCGAGGAGAAAAAGAAGCGCGAAACCCTCGAGGGGGATTTCTCCAGTGTCAAAATGGAGCTCGAAAAAACCAAAACCGAGCTCGTGGCAGTGAATTCCCGTCTCGCTCAGTCCGATGACGCCCTTCAGCGGACTTCATCGGAGCGGGACGCCCTCAAGAAAAAAGCCGGTGATCCCCAAGACAAGAGAATCGAGAAGCTCTCCGAGCGCATTGCTCGCATTGAAGCGGAAAACGAGGTCGTTCAGGAAGAGAACAAGCGTCTCCTTGGAAAACTTGAAAAAGCCGCCTCCTATATTTCCGAAAGCAAAAAAGTCCTTTCAGCAACCGATGAGGATCGCCGCAAGGTGGCCGCCGAACGCGACAAGGGTCTCGCACGCATCAAGCGCATGAAGGACAACGAAGCCGAGCTCGAAGCCCTCAAGGCGGAGAAATCCAATCTCCAAAAACAACTCGCCACCCAGAAACCCGACCTTGACCGCCTCCTCAAAATCCAAGCCGAAAACAAGGAACTCGCCGAGAAACTCGCCGCCTCCGAAAAGAAACTCGCCGAAGCTTCCAGCGCGGGCGGGATTTCCAAGTCCGAAGCTGAAGGCCTTCAGGAGGAGATCGGATTGCTCCAGGACCGCCTCGCGGCCTCGCGTCAGGACTTGGCCGCCCGCGATGCGAGCGTCAAATCCCTCCTGGCCCAACTCGATGAGGCCTCCGGCGAGTTGGCGCGTCTTCGCCTCACGCCCGAGCCAACCGATGAGCAGAAGCGCCTCTTCACCGAGAGCCAACTTCTACGCCAGATCGTCATTCGCCAAATCACGGAACAAAGCGAGCGCACTCAGGTGGTATCCGATTTGGAAAAGGAGCTCGTGCGCCTTCAAGTTCAGTCCGAGGCCCTGGCCTCATCGCTCGGCATCTTGTCAAATCCACCGCCTGTGGTGAAAGAAGAGGAGCGCATCCTCTTCCGCGAACCTCTCGTGGTGCTGAAAGACCCAGAAGTGGACGGCACCGAACTCTCCCTCACCGCCGTCAAGCCCTCCGGCTCCCAGCGCCAATCCACCGGAGGCGCGGAGGCCCTCTCCGATGAGGCCAAAAAACTCGCCGACGAGGCCTCTACTCTTGTCAATCAGCGACGCTTCCCCGACGCCGAGAAAAAATACCAACGCATCGTGGAAATGGCCCCGGAAAACCACTTCGCCCTCGCCAACCTTGCCGTCACTCAAATCCAGTCTGGCAAACTCTCGGCCGCTCAGGTTGCTCTGGAAAAAGCCGTCGCCTTGAAGCCCGACGATGTTTTCGCCTCGGTGAACCTTGGCAATGTCTACTGCCGTCAAGGCCGCTTCGACGACTCGATCGCCATCCTCAATCGCTCCCTCCAAGCCGATTCCCAAAACCCCGTGGCCCACAATTTCCTCGCCATCGCCCTCGGGAAAAAAGGCGACACGGCCAAGGCGGAGGAGTCCTTCCGCGCAAGTCTCGCCATCAATCCAAACTACGCGAACGCCCATTTCAACC
>JBIKUM010000549.1:0-2679 GCA_044347585.1 Terrimicrobiaceae bacterium | reverse complement strand
CCACCAGTCCGTCATTATTAGCAAATAATTGCAGTTGTAGTTGTAGTGCCATAACATCCTCAGTTTGGAAGAGAGGGAAAATAGAAAAACTAATAGGTTAAAGTCCCCTGGAATCAGGGGACCTGAAGAATAGCAATCTCAGAAGCTTGTCTTTACAGGACTAAACCAAAGACAAGTTCTTTTCACTGTTGAAAATAGTCAGGTCGCTATTGTCGATCAGATTATCACCGTTAATATCCGCAGTGCCATCGTAAATGTTACTTTTGAAGTTTTTGCGGGCGTTGTTTAACACGCCTAAATCTCCAACTCCGACTCGTCCATCATAGTTGATGTCTGAATTGAAGGTGGATTTACCCGACAAGGCGATCTCGTATTCAGAAAGATTGAGAGCGTTAGTGAACAAGACTAACCCATTGCTAACGGAGAAGTTTTCACGTGCTGCCGAGGGATTATAGGTTAACTGAATCCGTTGGCTTTCTCCTGGATTGATGAAGAGATCATCCACAAAGTTCGTATTCACTCCCGTCACATTAGAAACAATGTCAAAAACTTGCAAAATCCCCGTTCCGGTGTTGGTAATGTCGAAGTATTTGGTTGTGTCTGCAAAATTGGGACGCACGAAGTCGCTTTCGGCATAGTTTTGACGTAACGGGAATTGAGTGGTGAATTTAATGCTGGAGTCTTTCGCATTGCCGGAGTTATCGGTAATGGAGAAACTGGCTGTCACTAAGTCCGCTTCGTAGTAGTTACTGAACAAGGAATCATAGCTTGACCAACTGCTAGTGTAAGCATAGCCATATTCTGAGCCTAAACCGGAGCTACCGCCATAGCTATAGAGATTCGTGGTTTCTCCATAAAGGGTATCGCCATCAGTGTAGCTAGTGACATAGACGCGGTTATTCTCACTAGCACTTGTTGTGCCAGCCTCAACAGAGTTAATAGTGTAATAGCCAACATTACCCGTCTCATTGCTATAACCCTCTAGGGTTTGACCCGCCGTATAGGTTCCGGCTAGAGCATAGCCATAACCACTGTAGCTATCGCCATTACCATAGGTATAGGTAAAGGTATAGTACTGGTTGAGAATATCGGCTTCATAGTAGTTAGTGAAATAGGCATCAGAGCCATTGCCATTGGTGTCGTAGGCATAGCTGGCTTCGTTCCCTAGACCAGAGTAGGTGGCAGGATTACCATAGTTATAGAGATTGGTTGTGGTGCCAAAGCCTGTGTCAGCATCCGTGTAACTGGTCAAGTAAACATAGCCGTTATAACCAGCGTTGGTATTACCTAATTCAACTGAGTTAATGACGTAGTAACCAGTATTAGAACTAGGATAAAATTGAAATTGACCAGGATAGTTAGCAAAAGTTGTATTTAATAAAGTTTGACCGCTTGAAGTGGTTAAAGCGAAGTAGTCTTGCCCGGCTCCTAAATTACCAATACCATCCCAACTCTTCAGAATAAACAGATCAAATTCCAATGTGATCGGATTATTGGCTAAATCTGTGTTGTTTAGGCTAAGACTAACAGTATCATTGGCAAATTCACCCAAGAAATTGCGAGAACCAACAGGCGTTGTTGAACGAGTAGAACTCGACCATCCTTCCAAAGCGTCGGTTTCAAAGTCATTGCTATAAGTGAAGCCACCCGCCGTCACCCTTACATTATCCAAGCCCCAACTTTCATTATCAATCCCCTCTAAGTTAGAACCCTTAAAGTTCAAGGTTAGGAGATCAGAAGCGTTGGTAAAGGTATAAGTGAAACGATATACTGAATCTCCATAGAACTCGTATCCGAGTGTGTTAGTTTCTACAGATCCAGTGCGACCAGGATATTTTACAGTTTCATTAGCATAATAGCCAATAATCTCTCCCGCAGTGTAAGTTCCGACAGCAGCAAAGCCGTAACCACTGTAGCTATCCCCATTCCCGTAGTAATAGGTGAAGTTGTATAACTGGTTCCCCAGAATATCAGCTTCGTAGTAGCCACCACCAAAGTAAGAATCAGAGCTATTGCCATTGGTGTCGTAGGCATAGCCGTATTCTGAACCTAAGCCAGAAGAGCCATTTCCTCCCCACCAATGTTTCCCAATATTAGTAGTTTTGCCAAAGCCAGTGTCAGCGTCAGTATAACTGGTGATATAAACCAGATTATTATACGAACTGTCTAAGGTTACACTGGCAATAGATTCAATCTCGTAGTAGCCGAGGTTCTCCGTTTCGTTCGAGTAACCCTCTAAGGTTTGACCGACCGTATAGGTTCCTTCCACGGCATAAACATAACCGCTGTAGCTGTCCCCGTTTCCATAGTAATAGGTGAAATTATACTGGCTATAGGGTACAAGAACTTGAACGGATTGACTAGTCTCAACCTCTAAGGAGTAATAGGCATTGTCATCGGCGAGACTGGCATCATTAACCTTTGTCGTAAAGTAAGTTGTGCCAGAAGTATTTTCGGTAGAAAAACGCAACAGCGCAAAAGTATCTAACTTATTAATGCCGATCGCTTTACCAAAATCGAATTCCGGGAGAGAACCACCACTCAGGTCATCAATTAAACCGTCGTAGGGTAAAGTTCCATCTTGCAAATAGGAAAAGTCAGGATTAATCGCAAGGGTGGGATCAAAGTTAATGGATTCTAAGATTAGTCCGTCCCAAGCAAAATCGAGGTTTAAACCAA
>JBIKUM010000360.1:0-2680 GCA_044347585.1 Terrimicrobiaceae bacterium | reverse complement strand
CCGCGCTGGAATGTCCAGAGCGTCTTGGGTTCCTTGGTGCTGAATTTTACGCCACCATCGGTGCCGAGGATTTCAATGAACCATGTGTTCGTCTCGCTCGGTGCGAGGCGTTTCATTTCGAAGCGGACAGGGACTTCGCTGCCGTCGATTTCCACTTCGGTGTGCAGCATCGCGTTGTCCCAGGTGTCGCAGGTGGCCATGCCGCCTTTGCCATCCGGACGCTCGTGATAGATTTTCTGCAACTGCGCATAGACGCGCTTCGGATTCCAGCCAAGACGGAATGGCACATGAACGGCGTGCATGCCGAGGTCGCCCATTACTCCGATCTCGCCGCAAGTTTTGACCTGGCGCTTCCAGTTAGCGGGCTTGGTGGGATCGAGGTCGCTGCTGTGGTGGAATCCCGAGTGGATTTCCAAAACCTTTCCCAACTTGCCTTCGCGGGCGATTTGATAGGCCCGCTGCGCGCCCGGCAGGAAGGGGAACTCCGAGCTGCAACGCACAAAACGACCGCTGGATTTGGCCGCATCCGCGATCGCACGGGCGGCTTTCAGGTCGATGCCAAACGGCTTCTCGGCGAGCAGGTCTTTTCCGGCTTTGAGCACATCGAGATAAATCGTCTCGTGCATGTTGTGCGGCACGGCGACATAGACGACATCCACATCCGGGCTGGCCAGTAGTTCGTGATAGTCAGCGGTGAGAAGTTTCACCGAAGGAATCCGGCGGAACCACTCGCGTTGTTTCTCCGCCAGATCACAGACGGCAGTGAGTTCCGCGTGGGCAGGATAATTTTCCAAAACAAACCAGCGGGAGAGGGCGCTGGCGACCTCTCGGCCCATGAGACCGCCACCGATGATTCCGATACGAGTCGTGTTACTCATGTTTTACTTAAGAAATTTTGCGGCTTCCGTTGCAGTTGCCCCGTCGTGGACGATAGCCATCAGCGCAGCCACCATGCCCGCGGGGTTCTGGTGTTGAACCACATTGCGGCCATACACGATGCCGGAAACGCCCTGTTGGATGAGTGCCTCGGTGCGGGCCAAAATCTCAGCATCCGGCGCCTTGCCACCTCCACGAACAAGGACAGGAATGCCTCCAGCGGCTTCGACGACTTTGTGGTAAATCGAAACATCGTCGGTCGGATCGGCCTTGATCACATCCGCCCCGAGTTCCACTGCCTGACGGACGAGATGTTGGATTTTAACGAGATCGCCATCAACCATGTAGCCACCCGCCTCGCTGTTCGGGCGGAAGACGAGCGGTTCCACCATCATGGGCATGCCATAGTGGTCGCTCTCGAGTTTGAGCGCGCAGATGTTTTCAATGCACTGATTCGTCACGCCTGGCGCTCCAGGAATCTGAAAAAGATTCACGCACATGCAGGCGGCATCGAGTCGAACGGCCTGAAGACTCGGCTCTTCGATCATCGCACTCAGCGCCTCGACCGGCAACTCGCGGCCATAGACATTTGCCGTATCCGTGCGAAGCACGAGCGAAGGCTTCTGACGCCCGGGGATTTTCTGCAAATGGCGCGCTTGGCCAGTGGTGAGCTGAACCGCATCCGGAGCGGCTTTCACAACTGTTTCCACAGCCTTCGCCATGTCCTCGATGCCTGTAAGAAAGCCCGGCTGGTTGAAAAAGCCATGATCGATGGCGACATCAAAGCAGCGGCCGGATTTCGAGTTGAATAAGCGGTTCAGGCGATAGTTTTTCATAAGTAAGAATGAGCGGAATTGATTACATGCAATCAAATCGATCAAATTGTCAAACCGCTTTCGTTGGCATTCGACCGGATCAAACCAACCAATATGAACAAACAGCGGCGTGGAACTACGGCCTGGCCGCATTGAACCGATGCAACTCGGGAGACTTCATTCAGCCAGAGCGTGATGAGCGGAGCCAACATCTTGACTAGTCTGGTGCGGCTCAAAAATGCGCGCGATTCTTCATTTGATCGTTCACGCCAAGCTCACAAAAACCCTGTGGAATGACCCCAAAAATCGGCGCTCGCTGCCGAAAGTGCTCGGAATTATGTAGGTCGGGTCATACCCATCAAATCAGCTTTGGAAGGTGTAGTGATATATGTTGCTCCCAGTTGGGAGCAGTCGCTGGAGTTGTCTTGGCAAGAGTGGCCGTGTGTGTCCAAGAGCCAGTCATCCATCCCGCATCCCAAGAGTTAGCGCTGATCGTTGCGTCACGGATGAAGTGACAGGTAAGGCGGGGGAGGCTGTTTCGCCCCGGGTGAAAAACCTGAATCTCATCGGCCCAAAAGTTCGGCATCTCCGTCATCAGCGCAGTTGGTCTCAGAATGACTTAGCCACACGGCTCCAAATCCTCGGAATGGACCAAGGGACGCGATGCCGTGTTTCCAAGATCGAGGCCCGTCTTGTATGGGTTTCTGACGAGGACATGATCTATCTGGCCCGAGCATTCAAGGTCGAGGTGGGCGATCTCTATCCGGAAATGATCCGGAAATCGCGCCGTCTGCACGAGGCCATTGGATCTGCGAAAGCATCCCGCTACGGGATGGCTTGAACGATTGCTCCTGAGTGGGAGCAAGGAGACGAGATTTCGATTCTATGGTGTGGCTCCTATGCACCACTTCATCATCCTAAATTCGGCAGTTGGGCCTTCTGACCTTGAATTAAAATGCTGAAATCTAAAGTTAAGCAGATAAGGGGCT
>JBIKUM010000174.1:0-6817 GCA_044347585.1 Terrimicrobiaceae bacterium | reverse complement strand
TTGTGCCCGGTGGCAGGTTTTGTTCCCTCGTGAGAACAGCCATCCACTCCATGTAGAGCGAAATGGAAAGGCAGACTTCAAAACTGCGCGAGGGAATCATTTCGATAATGGCAAAGCTGGCCCCTCGGCGGGAAAGCGCCGCCGCAACCAATACACTCGTATCAAGAACAACCCGCACAGTTCCCGGTTACAGCGATTCGGTCACGGTGTCGAGTTTCCTGCTCCAAAATACTCAGTAGCCAATCCAAAATTCAAAACCCAACATCCGAAATTCGCTTCACCATCCCGTCACGCCGGAGTCGCGCAGCACACAGGCGGACTCGTCACGCCGTAGTCGCGTAGCGCGTAGGCGGATCGCCTTCCTGTTCACATGAAATCGCCAGTTTGAATCATACTCCCACCCAAAATCCAAAATTCAGAATCCAAGATTCAAAATGACCCGCCTCCTCGCAACCGCCCGCGCTACCGCATCCATACTTGCAATCTAAACATGCCTGAAGAAAATTCCATTGATGAGCAGTATCGAAACCATTCGCAACTGGAGGGCCCTAACACCGGAGCGCAAAATGCAACTCCGCTGGGAAGCCATTCCCCTGAATGTGGCTCGCAGCATGGCCTTCGAGAGGGAACCGGTGGACATTAAGACGATTCGCGCGATACACGCCCAGACAGAGCCACCCGCTTTGTTGAAACAGCATTTGGCATCCTCAGCTACTCCCAATTAGCTCCCCTTCTCGGCGAGCGAGTCACACACCTGGAGTAGTCGGTGCAGGCGGAGGAATTTCGCAGCTCGCCTTGGAGTTTCTCGCATTCGCCGAAGGCCGGTTTCTCAGTATCCATCCATTCCGCGATTTCAATGGACGAACCATCCGCGTCTTTCTCGCTGACTTATTGCGCCGCCTCGATTTTCCCCTCGTCAATCTCGCCCCAGAAAAAGATGAGGCCTGTGCCATCTACTTCGCAGCTCTGGAGGCCGCCGACCGCTTCGACTGGCAACCGCTCATCGTCATATGGAGCCAACGCATCGCCGAAGCTGCCACCCTCAATCAGAAATGATCGATTCTAAAATCTAAAAATTACAAAAGCATCGAGAGACGAGAGACCAGCGTCGAGAGAAACCCAAAATCCACCGTCCAAAATTCAAAATTCAAAATTCAAAATCTGCCCTTTACCTTTCGCCATTGCCCAGAGAGTTATTACTTGAAAATTTACTGAATCAAATTATTTTTACTAACCAGTGATAAATTTAGATTTCAGTAAAAAAATTATGATTCGCCACGAAAGTGAGCTGGCTATCCATTTTTTGGAATTTCTGCCCGAAGACCCTGATCTTTGCTGGCACCTGCCTCCCGGCGGCGGACAAATCGATCAAGTGGAACTCGATTTTGACGCGAAAAGACTCACATTCCATCCCATTTTCGCTCTTAAACCCAGCCTCCCTCAGTTGGAAACCCTCAAGGCCACACCCTCCTCAGTGAGACCTCTGCTTGTGACTCCCGAGTTGTCCGACCGCATCGTGAAGCTCTGCAAGGAATTCGGTATTGCTGCCATAGACCTCAACGGGCGAGCCTGGATTCGGGCTTCCGGGCTGTTTGTCGATCGTCTTCCTCTGCCGGGGCGCTCCTTCAGCTACAGGCTCGAACCCCAAAATATTTTCGTCGCCAAGAGCGCCCGCATCGTTCGTTGCCTGCTCACAGATCGAGAACGCCTCTGGACCCAAGCCGAGCTTGTGCCACGCACCGGAGCCAGTCCCGCACTCGTCTCACGCATTAGCCAGCACCTCGTGAGCCAAGGTTTTGCCGAAAAAACCAGCGCCCGTGAGTTTCGACTGCGCGATTGGCAGGGGCTTCTCGACGAGTGGGCGCAAAACGACCGCTTTGCCAAACGCACCCGCACGACTCAATACGCCGGTTTCTTTGGCGCGCTACCGACACTGGCGCAACGCCTCCAGCAATGGGCCGTCACAGAGGAAGTTCCTCTCGCCTTCACGCAGTGGATCGCCGCATGGACTCGGCACCCCTTCACCGAGCCGGTGATCTGTTCCGCTTATGTCGAGCGTCTTCCTGACGCCGCCACGATTGCGGAGCTCGGACTCCGCCCAGTCGCTGAAGGCGGGAAACTCTGGCTGCATGTGCCCGATGACGCCGGCATCCTTTCCGAAACTCAAAAATGCGCCGACCTCACCCTCGTCAGTGATGCTCAGATTTACCTCGATCTGCAGCGCACCGGTCTGCGAGGGCCCGATGCAGCCTCGGCACTTCGCGAATGGGATGGCTTTTGCAAGACATGAAATACGAAACCTTCAGCGCATACGACCCGCGCCGCACAGCTCTTGCCGAGAGCGCTTTTCTCACCCTATGGAGCACTCTTGGCCAATGGCACTCCGACCTCGTGCTCGTCGGAGGCCTGGTTCCCAAATATCTCTGTGGCGACCTCACTCAAAACCGCGATCTGCCCCGCCCAGCCACGCTGGATGTCGATCTCGGCATCGCCTTGGCGGCTGACTCCGGCCAATACGGCAACCTCTCTTGGGAACTTCAAGGCCAAGGATTTCAAACCAGCACCAAGCACCCGAACCGGCTTGAGAAAATTGTGGGCGATTTTTTCATCTATGTGGACTTCCTTGTCGAGCACCCGCCCCACACCAGCGGCACCGCGCAAGTCGAGGACATCACTGCCAGCATCATCCCTGGCGTGAATCGGGCCCTGGCCACGGCGCGCAGCATCGAAGTCACAGGCATCGATCTCCACGGTGCCAAGCAGCGCCTGCAAGCCCGCGTCTGCGAGGTCGGTCCCTTCCTCGCTCTCAAGCTCCGCGCATTTTGCGACCGTCAGCAACCAAAAGACGCCTTTGATATCCTCTATACCCTCCGCCACTACGATTCTGGAACCGACGCGGCTGTCAACGCTTTCGCCGAGGAAGTCCGCGTGGGCAATCCAGCCTGCCCCGATGCATTGCGCTCACTGAAGGATCATTTTGCTGATGAAAACGCTCCCGGCCCCGTCAAAGCCAGCCACTTTGTTCTTGGTCCGACCCAACCCGGCGAATCCGAAGACACACGATTCCTCCGCACCAGAATCCGTCAAGATACAGTGGATGCCGCCCTCCTCCTTTTCAATGCATCCACCCACGACCAGCCATGATCGAGTTTAACCCCCAAAACTCTGTAGCGGCGCGTCTATGACCGCCGAAGGGCAATGTTCAATGCTGAATTTTGAATGAATCCAGAACCAATCCTGACTTGCTTCCTCGCCTGCCGGCGCACCGGGTCTGGCAAAGACGCCAGTTGCCTACGGAACCCGGCGGTCGTCGAGGACTTCATCCAGAGGAATCGTTTTTCCCGCTTCCGCCTCGCGCAGTGCCTCAGCGGCCATGGCATCAAAGGCCCCCGCTTCCACAGCAGCTTCAAATTTGCGGTCCACGATACCAGCCAACCAATCGTCCAGCATACGCCTCAGGTTCAATGCCTCGGGTTCGGGCAAATCTTTAACCAAATCCATCACCTCGACAGCACTCATACAAACCACAAAAACACAAAACCAACAAAACACAATCCATGAAACCAAGGGGAAATTTTGAATTTTGAATTGAGACCAGAACACCCAATTCAGAACCGAACAACTGCTTCAGCCTTCTCTAACCCGAAATCCAAAAAGCGTCGAGAGCTGAGAGACCAGTCTCGAGCCGCCTTTTGTAGCGGCGCGTCTATGACCGCCGACTCTTCTGATGCTCGCAGAGCGCCTCTCGAAGCGGATCGGCGAGCATCCCTCCACTTTTTTATCCGCCACTTGCCACTCGCCACTCGCTGCCACTCACCCGTGCCTTTCGACCGTTCGACCTGCACTTTCAACCGCTCGTTGAATTGCCTGTTTACGCGCATGAAACACTTTCATATTTTCCTCGCTGTTATGAAATCCATCCCGCGCTTCCTCCTTGTTACATCCCTCGCAGCGTCATCTAGCCTGCTTTCGCCGGCTTCAGTGCATGCAGCTGTCCGTCCCACCGAAGAGTCCGCACCCAAGCTCCCTGAGATTTGGGTGAAGGCCGGTCCGCGCGAGCGTCTCAAAGCCACACGCGCCGCCGAACTCGATGCCGACCGCCTCCTTGCTGAGCGCATCTACGGGCTTCAAGTCGATTCCGAGACCACGATCGCCGATCTCGCTGCAGGCGACGATAAGATCGACAGCGCGGTCTCTGCCACACTCGTTGGCTCCATCACGACCGAGCCACCGGAATACCTCGCCGACGGCACTGTCCAAGTCGTCCGCGCCGTCAAAATCCGCGAAGTCATCAACACACTCAACACCGCCATCAAAGGCAAAGTCCTCAAGGACGGCTCGGTTCAGGCCTTGTCCAACAAGACCAAGACAAACACTGAAGTCAAAGACAGCGTCATCGATGTGATGGGCAACGCTGCTCTGCCCGGCTCCGAGGGACACCAGAAAATCATGGCCAAGCGCGCCGCCGAGCTCGATGCCTACCGCCGCCTGGCCGCTCGCATGTTGGGCATTCAAATCAACAGCAACACGACTGTCCGAGACATGGCTTTGGAAAATGACGAACTCGTTGCCGGTCTTTCGCATGTGCTCAAAGGCGCCGCTACCACTGGCATCAAATTCAACAAGGACGACGGATCTTGCGAAGTCACGATGGCGATCAAAACAGCCGATGTTCTCCGCACCACCAAACGCATTGTTAAAGGCGAAAAAGTCACCACCACGATCAAAGATTCGATCGAGGAGAAAACCTTCTCCGAAACCGGCCGAGGCGCGATGCGCGAGGTCGCCCAAGGTGACGCCCCCGCCGCAGCAGCCACCGAGAGCGCTCCTACAAATCAGCCCACTATCGATGCTGAAGTAAAAATCTCCGGCCGTGATCCATTTTTTGAAACCACAGCCATCATCAAGGAAGTCGTCCAGAGCGGACTCGTGGTCCAGTGAAGTAGGAGGTCAGAAGGATAAAGGATGAAATCAAGACCGCCAACCGAACCGGCTCATCACCCAAAAGTTAACAATAGCGTATGGCTTTAGGCATCAATTCGGGAGCATCAAAAAAATATCCCTTAACCGCATCGGCCACCGCCTCGCGCAGAGAAACCCAGTCATCGCCTTGAGTTACGATCGGTTCCGTCAAGCACTCTGCCACAAACCCGCCATCACTCTCTTGAACCACTTCGAAAATTAAATCAGCCATAACCTCACTAAAACCTGTTAAAACAACATCGCAAGCCGCCATCACCATGAAACTTCCCAATCCACTTCAAACTTCCTACTTCATCCTTCTTACTTCTACCTTCCTTTCCGCCTGTGCCAGCAGTCAATCTCGCCCCGTGGCAAGTTATTCCTCCGCGCTTCGCTCCTCCGACACCGAATCGAGGCAACTCGCTTCCATGAGCGACGAAGACATCGGTGAGCAGCCCGCAGGAAGCGTTCGTAAGGAAAAAACCGCCGAATCCCAAACCACGGCCAAAAAGGGAAAAATCCAAAAACAAGAGTCCGAAGTCACCGAGTTGGTCGAAACCGACATTACCACAGTCATCGACACCTCCAGCTCACCAACATCCGATCAAGACCTGCAGTAAAAAAGTAAGAATTCAGAAGGAGGAAGTATGAAAAACCAAATGAGATTTTTAAGATTTCCCAGCATCACAAAAGTCCCATGTCTTCTCCTCTGTGCTCTCTGTGAATCCTTTGACTCGCTCGCTCCAGCTCGTCTCGCCCTGCGGGCCAACCTCCGGTTGCTCTACCTCGCACTAGCCCTCGCGCTCGGTTGTGGTAAATTATCCGCTGCGGACGATCCTTTCAAAAAGCTCGCCAACAACCTCGCGGCGGAGTCGCCAGCTGGGCCTGTAAACATCGCCGTCGGTAGCTTCAATTACGAAAATACCGACCTCCAGTCGCCGTTCTCCTCCATGCTCCGCGACGAGCTGGAGATCGCGCTGGGTGAATCCGGGAAATTCAAGGTCGTGACCCGCGACCGCTTGGCTGACCTCCAGATGGAAGGCAAATTCCAAGGCAAGGGAATCTTGGAGCCGGGAACTGGCGTTGAAAAAGTCACCATCGAAGGCGTAAAGGGAATTATCCGTGGGCGCTTTTATTCCAGTGGCGATGAAGTCACCGTCTATGCCGAGTTGGCATGGCTTGAAGGCGGCGAGGTCAAGAAAGCCCGCATCGCGATACCGGCTTCCCAAGTGCGCGCAAAAATCTGGCCAGATCCAGCCGATGCGGCAGCCAAGCCCATCGATGGCGTCATCAATCCCCAGAATGTCGAGCAAAGCCTCGCCAATGTGCAGGAGATCGCCAGAGACCGCCTCGCCAAAGTGCCGAGGGATTTTCCCATCGAGATTTTCACCGTGGATGGTCGCCGCGCTTATCCTGAAAAAGAAACCGTCTCCTTCCGTGTGCGCAGCGCGCGCGAGTGCCACATCGCCGTTCTCTGCCACCAGAGCGACGGCACCACCGTCGTCCTCTTCCCCAACCGCTTCTCAAGAAACACCCTCATTCCTGCGAACAAAGCCATCGACATCCCTGGCACGCACAAGAGCGGATTCGAGATCGAGATCGGCCCTCCATACGGCTCCGATGTCGTCGAAGTCATCGCCTGCACTCAACCCAGCGAACTCCACAAGGCACTATCCAAATACGCCTCCGAAACAAACGCCCCCGCTCCCTTCCAAGTCCTCACCCGAGGCATGGCAGTGAAAGGCATCGACTCCGCCCTCGCCGCTGCCAAAGTCGGCTCCACAGCCGCCCTGCTTTGGTCCCAAGACTCCATCGTCGTTAGCACCTTCCCGAAGCCATAAAAACGTCTTCCTTC
>JBIKUM010000298.1:0-3758 GCA_044347585.1 Terrimicrobiaceae bacterium | reverse complement strand
TCATCCTCTTTGAAGAAAAAACCGTCCGCCGCGCTTGGGACGCCGAGAGTCAGAAATGGCTCTTCGCCATCGTTGATGTCTTGGCAATTCTCACGGAAAGCATTGATCCCGGTGCGTATTGGAGAGTCTTGAAAAAGCGCCTTCGAGCAGAGGGCAACCAAACCGTTGCAAATTGTAACGCTTTCAAAATTGCTGAAAACTTCATCCTTCCTACTTCTTCCTTCTAACCTGCCTCCCCATGCCTGAAGACCAAACCACCGAATGGAAAGCCGCTTGGCACGATGACCACCTCAAGGTCCTTTGCGGCTTCGCCAATGCCAAAGGCGGCCGGCTTCTTCTCGGCTACGATGATTTCGGCCATACCCTCGGCGTGTCCGATTCCAAGCGCCTCCTTGAGGAACTCCCGCAAAAAATTCCGCAAGTCCTCGGCATCACGCCATCCATCCAACTCCTGCCCGCCAACGGCCTCGACACCCTCGAAATCCGCGTCGCCGCCTCCACCGTTCCGATTTCCCTCCGAGGCCGCTACTACCAGCGAAACGGCAGCGTCACCAAGGAACTCCAAGGCACCTCGCTCAACGAATTCCTCCTCCACAAGTCCGGCCTCACCTGGGACGCCGTCATCGAAGACCGCGCGTCGTTCGACGATATCGACCCCGCATCCATCCAGCGCTTTCTCGCCGACGCCCGCAAGACCGACCGACTTCCTGACTCCGAGACCCTGCCCATTCCCGAACTCCTCGAAAAACTCGGCCTCGCCGAAAATGGCCGCCTCAAACGCGCCGCCATAATCCTTTTCGGAAAAGATCCCCTCCGCTTCTATCCCGGAGTCAGCGTGCGCCTTGGTCGCTTCCTGGACAACGACCCCGACCTCCGCTTCCACGAAATCATCGAAGACAACCTCGTCAACTCCCTGCCCGAAATCCTCGAGCGCCTCGACCGCAAGTTCTTCATCAAAACCATCCGCTTCGAAGGCCTCCACCGCTACGAGACTCCGCCCTATCCCCGTGAGGCTCTCCGCGAAGCCTTCCTGAACGCCCTCGTTCACAAGTCCTACGGTAGCGGCATCCACATCCAATGCCGCGTTTACGACACCCGCCTCACCTTGTGGAACGAAGGCAAGCTCCCCGACGACCTCCCTGCTGAAGCCCTTCTCCGCCCGCATGCCTCCAAACCACGGAATCCCCTCCTCGCCGCCGCCTGTTTCAAAGCCGGCTACATCGACGCCTGGGGCCGCGGCATTGAAAAAATGACCCACGCCTGCGAATCCGCCGGCCTGCCCACTCCCACCTTCGAATCCAACTCCGGAGGCGTCCTTGCCACATTCACCCTCCATCCCGCGTCTGTCGGCCCTGTGGATTTGCCTAAAACCACCACGCCCGAAGTCGAGGGCCAGTCGAGGGCCCAGTCGAGGGCCCAGTCGAGGGCCCAGTCGAGGGCCCAGTCGAGGGCCCAGTCGAGGGCCCAGTCAGGGGCAGAGTCAGGGGCAGAGTCAGGGGCAGAGTCGGGGCTAGAGTCGGGGGCCCAGTCGAAAGCGATAGTGCACGCCCTCGCGAATGAGCCGCTTTCCGCGAATGCCCTCGTCAGTCTTCTGGGCCTCAAATCTAAAACAGGTGCATTCAAAAGATCGGTCAATGAGCTGATCGACGCTCACCTCATTGAATACACCATCCCCGACAAACCCAACAGCCGCCTCCAAAAATACCGACTCACGGAAAAAGGCAGGAAAAGAAAGTTAGAAGGATGAAGGGAGAAGTATGAAAAACGCGAATACACCTCGCCACCAGTTACTCGCGACTTCATCACGCCGTAGTCGCGCAGCGCGGAGGAGGAACGCCGCAGTCGCTTTCTTCCTTCATCATTCTTCCACTCCCTGCCGCTCGGAACGCCGATGTCCCCGTCGGCAGCACAGAGGCGGAAGCCTCCTTCTCGGGGACCGCGCCCGCCCTCGGGTGCCGTCGGGTGCGCCCCGCGCTCGACAGGAAGTGCTTCCACCGGCCTTCGGCCGCATTTTTTCTCACTCGCCCCGCGAGGGCGCGTGGCGGTGCGCCCGAGGGCGAGCGCGCTCCCCGAGACCTTCTTGTGCTTCCACACCGTCTTCCAAAAAATCCGTGAAACTCTGCGCAACTTTGATATGTCCCCGTCTCTCATGTTCTGCCACATAGCATTTTTTTTAGTTTTTCTGGTCTTTTCGGCCGCTCTTCACGCCGCGCCGCCGAAGGAGGCATTGCTGATTGCGAACGGGAAATACTCGCACTTTGCCGGGTTGGCGCATCCAAGCCCTGATGCAGCAAAATTAAGTGCCGCACTGGAGCAGCTTGGCTTCCGCGTGCGAGTAGTGCGCGACGGGAATCGCGAGCAGATGCTCGACGCCATCAGCGAGTTTGAGCGCGGGCTGCGCAACACCGGCGCGATTGCTTTTTTCCACTACGGGGGACACGGCGTTCAAGTGGATGGCAAAAACTACCTCCTCCCGGCGGATGCCGATATTCCTGACGAGCGGCGAGTAGCCACGCGTGCGGTGGCGCTGGATGAGGTAATGACAGCGATGGATGCCGCCGCAGCCCGCGCGAGCATTATTGTGATCGACGCGTGCCGCGACAACCCGCTCCCGACCGGAAGCGATCGCAATCTCGCGCGTGGTCTCTCGGTGGTGGGAATGAAGCCGAAAAACTCTATCGTCATCTATGCGGCGGAAGCGGGAAGCAAGGCGCTGGATGGGCTTTTCACGCCAATTCTGGCCGTGGCCCTGCAACAAAAAGGACGGACGATCGACCAAGTGATGAAAAGCGTGCGCAGCGAAGTATATGCAAAGTCCAGCGGTCAGCAGACGCCTGGGGAATACAATCAGCTTTTTGAAGAGTTGTTTTTGGGTGAACCAGCAGGGGACAATCTGGCACCCGAGAAGGTCTTTGCGACGAAGCCTGCGCCTACGCCTCATGTGTCACCCAAGCCTGGATCGCTCAAGAAGGACGACATTGCTCCTTCAGAGGGGGTCACTATGCCCGAGGATTCCACGAAGGCGTCCATCGAGGCCGTCCTGTCGGATTTCGATCAAAATAAAACTAATGAGGCACTTGCCAAGTTGGCGGTCTTGGAAAAACAACGCCCCAACGACCCGCTTGTTCTCAACCTAGTTGGTTCCGCCTACACAAAGAAAAAAAATTATCTCGCCGCCGAGACGTATTTCCGGAAGGCCGTTAAAAAATCTCCCGGCTTTTTTCCGGCCATGTTCAATCTGGGCGAGATTTTATTACTCCAAAAAAAATATCCTGAGGCAAGGCAACATTTTGAATCCCTTAAGGCCCAAGGTGCGCGCCATGAGTTACTGCAATTCAAGCTTGTCCTTTGCGATCTTCAGATGAACGATTATGAAAGTGCAAACCGTATTTTTGAATCTATGCAAATTCCAGGTGAATCTCCAGCAAGATATTATACTAAAGCCGTTTTAGAGAAAAAACGGGGTAATACATCAAAGGCACGTGAACAGATAGAAGCCGCACGCAGAATTTTTGTCGGTAAAACTGGCTTATTTGATGAATCTCTTAAAGCAGTTGGGTTTAATTTTTAAAAAAATGAGAAAAATTACAATAATATTAATTTCTATTTGTTTCTTTGCTAATGCATCAAAATCAGCAGAACTTGCTTTTGATCCAAAAAATCTAGAAGAGCACTTAATGGAAATAATACCAAGCCTTCCAGATAATGTAATCGAAGCGAAAGACGGCTTCCTTTTAAATGAAGCTTGGCTGGCAGAG
>JBIKUM010000069.1:0-10600 GCA_044347585.1 Terrimicrobiaceae bacterium | reverse complement strand
GATTGCTCGTCTTGTGGACATCGGCGTGAAGCCGTTCCTTGTCTCGAGTTCCGTCCGTGCCGTGGTTGCTCAGCGCCTTGTCCGCAGGCTGTGTCCGACTTGCAAACAGCCCGGCGAGTTGTCCGAATACGAGATGAGCGCCCTGCAGATTGAGCCCGGCATGCTCTCGCAGGCCCGCGTCATGCAACCCGTCGGTTGCGACGCCTGCAGAGGCAAGGGCTTCAAGGGGCGAATGGGTATTTTTGAAATGTTCCTCGTCGATGACGAGGTGAGAAACATGGTCAACAACAACGCCTCCACGATTGCCCTGCGTCAGCGCGCCCGCGAGCTGGGTATGAGGACTCTTCGTGAAGATGGAGTGCGCAAGGTGCTCGCCGGCCTCACCACCGCCGACGAAGTCATCAGTTCAACAATGGCGGATTTGGATTAACCGACATGGATTCCCAGCAAGTCACCGACATTTTTGTGGAGCGGGGGTATCTCACCCCCGAACAAGCTGAAGCGTTTATCCAAGCCGCGCAGGCCGACTCGAAGCCTATCGAGGAGGTTTTCTTGGAATCCCAACTCGTGGACGAGGCGGGATTTGAGCATGTGCTTGCCGAGGCGATCGGTGCCGAGGCGCACAGTTTGGAGGGATTCACTCCCGATTCCTCGACGCTGACCTTGATCCCTTCCGGTCTAGCCCGTTTGCACGGCGTTTTGCCTGTGGGCGCATCAGGGAATACCATTTTTGTCGCCCTCGCGGATCCCTTGAATCCGCATCCCCTCGAGGACATCCGTTTCGCGCTGGGTCGCGAGATCGTGCAAGTCGTTTCCTTTCCTCCCCAAGTCCGCAAGCTCATCCGCGAGCACTATGGATCCGAGGATTCGAATATTCAGGAAATCCTCGCCCAACTGGGCGGGGGGGACATCACGGTCGAGGAAGGGCCCGAGGAGCAGTTCAATCTTCAAGCGGTCACCGCCGAGGCGAATGCCGCGCCGGTGGTCAAATATGTCGATCTGATCCTCGACAAGGCGGTTTCGGCGCGTGCGAGTGATATCCATTTCGAGCCTTTCGAGACCGAATTTAAAATCCGCTATCGCGTCGATGGCGCCCTTTACGAACTCGATCCGCCGCCATTCAAGTTGGCGTTGCCGGTTATTTCGCGCGTTAAAGTGATGTCGAATCTTAACATCGCCGAGCGCCGCTTGCCGCAAGATGGGCGCATTCAGCGCATGATCAACGGCCGCCAAGTCGATCTCCGTGTTTCTACGCTGCCAACAGCCTTCGGAGAAAGCGTGGTGCTTCGTGTGCTCGATCGCTCCAGCGTGAATCTGGAACTCGAGACGCTCGGCATGCCGCCGGACATCATGGCATACATCTTGGAGGTCATTGAAAAGCCAAACGGCATCTTCATTGTCACCGGCCCCACCGGCTCAGGAAAAACGACGACGCTTTATTCCTGCCTGCGCAAGATCAATACCATCGATTCCAAGCTCCTCACCGCAGAGGATCCTGTGGAATACGAGATCGATGGCATCATCCAGGTGCCTATTAATGACGCCGTCGGACTCACTTTCTCCCGCGTTCTCCGCGCCTTTCTTCGTCAAGATCCGGACCGCATTCTCGTGGGTGAAACGCGTGACGCCGAGACCGCGCAGATCGCGATTCAGGCTTCGCTCACCGGTCACCTTGTATTCACCACGCTCCATACGAACGACTCGACTGGCGCGGTGACCCGTCTCATGGACATGGGCATCGAGCCGTTCTTGATTTCCGCCTCGCTGGAGTGCGTTCTCGCGCAGCGTCTCATTCGCAAAATCTGCACCGCCTGCCGCACGGCCTACGAGCCCAGTGAGCAGGTTCTGGCTTCGCTTGGCCTCAGCATCCACGACATCGGTGACAAGAATTTCTACTACGGAAAAGGCTGTGAGGCCTGCAACCAGACGGGCTACAAAGGCCGCAAGGGCATCTACGAACTTCTCAAAATCTCGGACCCCATCCGTGAGATGATCAACGACCGCGCCCCGGGTATTCTCATTCGTCAAAAAGCCATCGAACTCGGCATGACCACGCTGCGCGAGGACGGCTTGCGCTCGATCTATGATGGCCTGACGACGATCGAGGAAGTTGTGAAATACACTTGAGGCCCGCATGGGGTCTTCACCCTCTTCGGCAAGCTTGTCTCTCGCGATTATCGTCCCCCCTATGAATCCGCCACTCGCACTCGTTGAAGAAATTGTTCTGCTTTCGTTGGATGACACAACCGGCGCGCACTTGCCGCTCATGCCGCAGGCCATCGGATATGGATTGGCGGGGGCTGTGTTGGCCGATTTGGAAATGGCGGGGCGCATTGCGACGCGAACAAAGTGCGTTGAGGTCCTTAACGCCGCGCCAACCGGGAATCCGCTCCTCGATCCCTGGCTTCAACGAATCGCCGCCCAGGAAAAATGCCATTCCATTTCCTATTGGCTCCTTGTTTTGTCCGATGAGAAGCACGACATCGAAAAGGCGGTTTTGGATCATCTCATCGAGCGCGGCATTCTGAAGCGGCAGGATAAAAAAGTCCTCTGGGTCATCGGCCTGCGGCGGTATCCCACGGTTCACAACGAAGAACGGGTCGAGGTGAAAACGCGCTTGGCCCGCTTGATTCAGGGCGAAGAAATGCCATCGCATTTCGATGCGACGCTCATCAGCCTGCTTCAGGGGTGTTATTTGATCTCCGAGGTTTTCAGTGCCGAGCTTTTGGATGGACGCTCCGCACGCATTGCTTCGATAGCCGATGCCGATCCCGTGGGACGCGAAGTCGCTGCCGCAACGCGCGAGGCGATCGATGCGCTCATGCTGGCGCAATCCTCGACCACGACGCCCTTTTGATTTGGGCTTCCCACGAGGCGGGTGGGGGTGTTGAGTTTGCTTCCATCCATGATCGCCGAAGCTGATGTCATTTCCCTAACCAACGAACGCTTTCCAAAAACCGGGAACGGCAATGCAGCGGTGACTCCGCTCGAAAAAGGCGGATCCGAGCGGAAGTTCTACCGCATTCGATTCGGCGACGAGTCGATGATCTTTGTCAAATACTCCGGCCACAAAGAGGAAAACCGCCACTATGTGGACATAGCCCGCTTTCTCAATGGCGCCGGTGTGCCGGTGCCTGAAATCTACCGCCACGATCCTGAGGATGGGCTCATCTGGATGCAGGACCTTGGCGAACAGGATCTTTGGAGTTTCCGAAACGCCTCCTGGACGCCACGTCGCGCTCTCTACGAATCCACACTCGTTGGCGTCTTGCGCATGCACTCGCAGGCGACCGAGCTCGCCTCTGGTGCGGATCTGCGCTTGGAGAGAGTCTTCGATGCCGACCTCTATCTTTGGGAGCAGAGGTATTTTTTTGAGAATTGCTTGGGAAATTATTTCCAAACACCCGAGTCCGAAGTCGCCGAGTTGGCGAATCTTCCCGCCCTGCGCTGCGCTGCTGAGGCGCTCGCCGCCCGTCCTCGCGTTCTTGTGCACCGCGATTTCCAGTCGCAGAATGTCATGATCAACGAAGGCGCGGCCTGGCTCATCGATTTCCAAGGCATGCGCTACGGGCTCGCCCAATACGACCTCGCTTCCCTGCTTTACGATCCCTATGTGGCCCTCACCTCCGATGAGCGTCGAGAGCTTCTGGCCTTCTACAAAAACCGTCTGGAGCAAAATGGCGTGCCCCTCGACTCCGATTTCGACGAGGTCTTCCGCTGGTGCGCCCTGCAGCGCCTCATGCAAGCCCTTGGCGCCTACGGATTCCTCGGACTCAAAAAAAACCGCCCCGATTTCCTCGCCCACTCACCCGTCGCTCTGCGCTCCCTCCTCGAAGTCGCCTCCGCACTTGATGGACTCGCTCCGTTGGTTAAAAAACTCAACTCCCTGTCATGACAAAAAGCCCTGAAACAGTCGTCATTCGACGCATCACTCCCTCATTGGACAATGCCCGTTTTGCCATCAAGCGCCCGGTGGGCGGCGAGATCACGGTCGAGGCGGATGTTTTCAAGGAGGGGCATGACGAGGTGGCGGCGCTCCTGAAGTGGCGGCGCGTGGGTGACAAGGTGTGGAACGAAACGCCGATGAGCCCGATGCCGAACGACCGGTGGACGGCCACTCTCTGCGTCACCGCCGAGGGCGCGTGGGAATATACGGTCGAGGCGTGGGGCGATGTATTTTTTTCCTGGCAGCACGAGTTGGAGAAAAAATTCGCTGCCGGACTTCGTGATCTGCAGAGCGAGATTCTGGAAGGTGCTGCCTTCATCGAATCGGCAGCCGCCCGCGCTGGAAAGACTCCTGACGGCGAGGCTTTGAAAAAAAGTGGAGCCGCGATGCGGGTTGCCGATGCGCAACAGGCCCATGACTTCGCGCATGATCCCTCGCTCTGTGCTCTGATGCGTGTTTATGCCGACCGGTCGCTGGCCACCGTCGCAGAGCCGTTCCATCCGGTGTGGGTTGATCGCGAGCGGGCTGCCTTTGCGGCTTGGTATGAGTTTTTTCCCCGCTCGGCGGAGGGCAAGGCGGACTCGGGTTCGACATTCCGCCAGTGCCTGCCTCGTGTCGATGACGCCAAGGCGATGGGCTTCGATGTCATTTATTTCCCGCCGATCCATCCGATCGGCACCAGCAACCGCAAAGGGCGGAACAACTCTCTCAAATGCGAACCTGGTGAACCCGGTGTGCCTTATGCCATCGGGAACAACAAGCAGGGCGTCAACGGCGGTGGACACAAGGATGTCGCGCCCGAGCTCGGCACGCTCGAGGACTTCGATTGGCTCGTTGCGGAAATCCGCAAGCGGGGCATGGAGATTGCCCTGGATTTTGCGATCAACTGCTCACCCGACCATCCCTATGTGCACGCGCACCCCGAGTGGTTTTTCAAGCGGCCCGATGGCTCGATCAAGTATGCCGAGAACCCGCCCAAGAAATACGAGGATGTCTATCCGCTGAATTTCCACAACGCGAACTGGCGCGAACTCTGGGACGAACTCCGCGATGTTATCCTCTTCTGGTGCGAGCACGGCGTGGGCATATTCCGCGTCGATAATCCCCACACAAAACCTGTCGCCTTCTGGGAATGGGTCATCGCCGAAGTGAAGGCCAAATTCCCCGGAACGGTCTTCCTCAGCGAGGCATTCACGCGTCCGAAAATGATGCAAGAGCTGGCCAAGGTGGGCTTCACACAGAGCTACACCTATTTCACTTGGAGAAACACCAAGCACGAACTCACCGAGTATCTCACCGAACTCACCACGCCGCCGATGCGAGACTTTTTCCGCGCCAACTTCTTTGCGAATACGCCTGATATTCTGCCGGAGTATCTGCAACACGGCGGGCGTCCTGCTTTTTTGATCCGAGCCGTTCTGGCGTCGATGACCGTGCCTGTTTACGGCATCTACAGTGGATTCGAGTTGTGCGAAAACGCCCCGGTTCCGGGCAAGGAGGAGTATATCGACTCCGAGAAATACCAGTTCAAGGGCCGCGACTGGAACGCGCCGGGGAACATAAAGGAATACATCACGCGCCTCAATCACATCCGCCGCGACAACCGCGCCTTGCGGGAATACGACAACCTCCGCATCCACACGGCTGAGAACGACCAAATCCTCTGCTTTAGTAAATCCACCACTGCCCTCGACAACCTCCTCCTCGTTGCGGTGACTGTCGATGCCTGGAATCCGCAGAGCGCCTTCGTTCATGTGCCGCTTGAGCAATTCGGCATCGGCGTGGATGAGGAATATGTGATGGAAGATCTCCTCACAGGCGAAAAATTCCACTGGCGGGGAGCCCGCAATTTCATCGCGCTCGACCCGCACCATCGTCCGGCGCATGTCTTCCGCGTGCGGCGCGCCATCGGCCGCGAGGCCGGTGAGACCGTTTATCTTTGATGCCGCACGGGGGGAGGGCTTGACTTGCCCGCCTCCGAACTCCGAAAATAGACAACTCATGACTGCGACAGAAATTTTTGGCCGTTTGAACGGCTCCCAAGCCGGTGAAGTCTTGAACTGGCTCGCTGAAAACGACCGCAACGCCTACAAGAGCGCCGCCGGAATGCTGGCCACGCGCCGCAAGCTCCGCGCCGTCTTTGTGGAGCGCAAACCCAAGGACGAACGCAACCAGTGGATCAAGGATTCCCTGTCCCGCCCCGCGAATGCCGACCTCGCCCTCGAGATTCTCCAAGTGTGGACGCTCGGCTGCAACGAGCGCATGGTCTGTGATTTCCTCGATCAGCTCGGGATCGCCCACAATGGAAAAGGCCTCATTGATGACCTGCCATCCGAGCCGGACGCCGACAAAGTCACCAAGGCCGTCGAATTGCTCATTTCCAAATACCCCGCGCATTCTGTTTTTGTGTATTTGCATCTGTTCAGCGGCATGGATTCCGAAGGGTGGCCGACGCTGAGAGGGCTCCTTGAGACGCGCTCCGAGCTGTCCGCCGAGAAGGCGCTTTCTCCTTCATGAGCCCTTTCACCCAGTCGCTCGACGGGGCCTTGGAGACTTTCCAATCGCTCCGCTCGCTCGAACCAAAAATCACCGAGGCCGCCGATCTCGTTCTCGCTTGCCTCAAATCCGGCGGTAAACTTCTCATTTGTGGCAACGGCGGCAGCGCGGCCGATAGCGGCCACATCGCCACCGAGTTCACCTGCCGTTTCCAAGGCGATCGCCGCCCGTATCCCGCCATCGCCCTCAGCTCCGACGGCGGGCTCCTCACCGCCATCGGCAACGACTACGCCTTTCAAGACATCTTCGCCCGCCAAGTCCGAGCCTTTGGCAAAGCGGGGGATGTTTTCATTGGGCTCTCCACCAGTGGCAAGTCGCGCAATGTCCTCTCCGCCATTGAAGAAGCGAAGCGTATAGGTATGCGGAGCATCGTTCTTCTCGGAAAAGGCGGAGGTTTCACCAAAGGCGCCGCCGACATCGAAATCCATGTCGCCGGCACTGTCACCGCTCGCATCCAAGAAGCCCACAAATTCCTCCTCCACACCATCTGCGAACTCGTCGAGCCGGGCCTTGAAAAGGAATAGTTTGCACTGGTGGGGTTGACATCTTCTGTTGAACACCTATTCTAGTCGCATGAAAGTCGCCAAAAAGTCGTCTGCAAGTCGTCAGACTCTCACGATCACTCGTTCAGCATTCGATATATTAGATAGATTGCGTGGAGAGATGCCAAAATCTATTTTCATTCAAAATCTTATAGAAAAAGAAAAAAGACGCCGAGAGAGGGAGGCGTTTTATCAAAGTGTTCTTGCTGCCTACACCCCCGAGGTCCGGTTGGAGACTTTGGAGTTGAACGACTCTATCCCGATTGCTTCGGAATGAACTTGCTTTTGTTTTCTTCCACTGCGGACACCGCGTTTCCAAATTTGGTCGGTTTGCAACACTCTGGATTGGCTGGGATGTCAACGCAACTGGTCTGTCCTATCCGCCAAAATCTTGCATTCACTCCAATTCGGGTTCGCATTCGTTGGAACGGCATGGATTTCATCGTTGCCTGCGATCTGATTCGTCCGATCAACACCGCCGTTCTCAAACGAATCGGAGAATTTGACCACTCCACTTCACTGAAAATCCTCCAAACATTTCAGCTCCTGCTTGCGAGTGAAGACTGATCTGCGAGTTTCAAAGTTGTCTTCAGTAGCGCATTGGACCTACTCGCCCAGCGCGAGGATGTGTTCCAAGGCCTCCGAGACATCGCTCATGACAAAATCCGCGTCGGTTTCGGTTTGCGCTGCACCGTAGCCGGTTCGAACGAGCATGGTTCGGCAACCGGCATTGCGGCCGCAGGCCACATCTATGGGTTTGTCGCCGATCATCCAGCTCCTGGCGAGATCGATTTCGAGGTCGATAGCGGCTTCGAGGAGCATGCCGGGTTGGGGTTTCCGGCGTTCAGTGGGTTGGTCCGGGTGGTCCGCGCAGAAGTAAATGGCATCAATGCCTCCGTCGAGTTGGCGGAGGAGTTCCGCATTCACAGCGTGGTATTGCTCGGGAGTGATGTAGCCTTTCGAGAGTCCGCTCTGATTGGTGACGATGACAGTCAGCCAACCTTCTTCGCGGAGTTTGGCCAATTTTTCACCGGCGCCAGAGATGGCGCGCACGGTGGCGGGGTCGTTGCAATAGTTGACCTCCTCCATGAGCGTGCCATCGCGGTCGAGGAAGACGGCGCGGCGCTTAGGCATTTTTGGAGAAGGCGTGCAGGAGTTCCTCTGCGGTGAGGGTGGCTGTGCCGAGCTTGGCCACAACGACGCCGCTGGCGTGGTTGGAAATCTCGGCTGCTTCGCCGGGCGTCGCTCCCGCGCAGACTGCGAGCGTGTGGAGCGCAATCGCCGTATCGCCTGCGCCCGAGACATCGAAAACCTCGCGGGCGCGTGTCGGCGTGTGATACGGAGACTCGCCGCGCTGGAACAAAATCATGCCGTGTTCACCTAGGG
Organism: Terrimicrobiaceae bacterium; assembly: GCA_044347585.1. GTDB lineage: Bacteria > Verrucomicrobiota > Verrucomicrobiia > Chthoniobacterales > Terrimicrobiaceae > UBA967. The sequence continues at coordinate 2,170 of JBIKUM010000069.1, read as the reverse complement.
TCACCAGCAAGGCCGGGAGATCCCATTTTTTCAAAAGAATGTCGCCGACCTCGAGAAGGGGCGCGTCGGAGAGGGGATTCGGCCCCGCGCAATTGTCGGGAATGCCTGCCATGGCGAAGGCCTCGGAGCGGTTGGGCTTAAGAAGATCGACCCCATGCCAATCGAGCGGGTTGGTGGGGTTCGGGTCGGCTGAGATGTATTTGCCGGCGCTGCGTGCCATTTCTGTGACGCGGTCCTTCAATGCCTGCCCGAGGAATCCTTTTCCATAGTCCTCGAAAATCACGGCATCCACCGCCGGAAGCAGGTCGGCAATGACGGCGCACGATCGTTCGAGCACTTCGGCGGAAACTTTTGCTCGGCGCTCGCGGTCGACCCTCACGACCTGCTGTTGGCGGGCGACGATGCGGGTTTTTACAATGGTGGAGCGTCCAGCATCTGCCACGAGGGCGTCGGTGGAGATCAACTCCTCCGCAAGCAACTCCCGGAGCCGACCAGCGTGAATGTCCTCTCCCACGAGCCCACAGAGGTGGACGCCGGCGCAGAAGGGCCTCAGATTGCGGGCCACATTCGCCGCGCCGCCGGGGTAGGAGGTTTCCTTTTCCACCTCTACGACCGGCACCGGGGCCTCCGGCGAAATGCGGGAAACGCGTCCCCACACGAATTCGTCGAGCATCACATCGCCCACGACGAGGAGCTTGCGCGAGGAGGCGGCCGTAAGAAGATGTTGTAATCTATCCCGATTCATTCCAATTTGTAGGTGTGAGTTCTAAACCGACCTCACACGCACAACAAAGCCGAAATTTTGAAAATGCCGAACATTCTGAACGCGGTGCTGGCCGCCGGTCTTCTCGCCGCAGCCACGACCACGCTTCACGCGCAGAAGCCACCCGAAGCTGTGGACCTTTCCTCATTTCCCGCCCAGTCGATTGACGATGTCGTGGTTCCCGTGCCCAGCGAGGTTTTTATCGTCCTCGACAAGCTGGGAAATCCCAACTGGCGCTCGGAATTGCGCGACTCGCTGGGACGGCAGAGTGGCAATCGGGCCCAAGTCGCCCTTCTGCTCGGCACCGTGATCGCCGAGGGTTTTGTCGCCGTGGAGGCTGAAGACTCGGAGAAGGTAAAGGACATCGGTCGGCGTGTGTTGACTCTCTCCAAGGCCATCAATGTTGAAAAAGCAGTGCTCGAGCGCAGCAAAAGCATCACTGACAAGGCGGAGGTGAAGGATTGGCTCGCCGTTCGCAAGGAATTCGATGGAGCACTCAGCGATGTGAAGGACGCCATGCTGGAGCTCGGCGACGACGATCTCGCCCAGCTCGTGAGCGTGGGTGGTTGGATTCGTGGCACGGAGGTTCTGACTTCCATAATCCGCAAAAACTACACCGCCGACTCGGCCGAGCTTCTCCACCAGCCCGCACTGGTGAATTTTTTCACCAAAAAACTCGATAACCTCTCGAACAAACGCCTCGCCGAGGATGATCTGGTGGACCGCATTCGCAAATTGCTCGCCGCCATCGCACCTCTGATCGGAGATGGCGAGGGCGATGCCATTCCCTCCGAGAATGTCACCCGCATTCACAAGATGACCCGCGACACCGTCGCCGCCATCGCTTCCAAGGGAGCCTGAGATCACCGTGAAAAAAGCTCTCTCAATATTTCTCACTCTCTTGATGGCCGCCACCGCCTGGGCCTATGTGGATGACGCCTTGTCCTTCGCCTACGAAGCCGCGTCTCCTTATGTGAAGAAAGGCTTCAGTGTCCGCGAAGACGCATGGGGAGGGGATCTTGGCGTGAAAGATCAGCAGGCCGTCCAGGCACAGCTTTTCAAGGGCAACGAATATTGGTTCTGCCTCGGCACCGATGTAAAAGGCGCCGTCCTCTCGGTGAATGTTTACGACTCCAAGGGCAATCTCATCAATGTCGAGACCACCCGCGCCGGGCGCCTCTCCGCCGTGCGTGTGGAACCTCAGCGCACTGGCACCTACTACGCTATTGTGACCGTTCACAAATCTCCAGAAGAGCGCACGGGCTGGGCGTTGGTTTACGCCTACAAGTAGTTCTCGATGGAAACCCTCACGCTGGAATTCGAAAATGCCCGCACCGCGCAGGCTGTTTACGGCGGCGACCCCAAGCTTCTCCACGAGCTGGAACGCCGACTGGAAGTCCGCACCAC
>JBIKUM010000388.1:0-2690 GCA_044347585.1 Terrimicrobiaceae bacterium | reverse complement strand
GTAGGAACGAAGGACACGAAGGAAAGAGGGTTTGAGAGATATTTTGCGTAAGTTTTGGAAATAAAGAAAGGGTTTAGTATTGCTAAACCCCTACATTTGCTTTTTCCAGAAATTACCTTTCGGTTTTATTCTTCATCATAATCATCGTCTTCTTCCTCGTATTCTTCTTCTTCTTCTTCAACATCTGCAATCACTTCATCAGCAATTAAATCGTCGTCGTCGTCATAAATAGACCTGTCACCCCGTCTACTGCTGTAACTACTATCACCTAAGTCAGAAGAATCTAAGCTGTATAATTTAGCGGTGCGGTCGTCTAAAACCATATCTAGTGAATCATCTACTTCATCTAAAACCCCAGTACCTAAATCAGTACCGTAGTCTTCAATGGTGGTGGTTTCTTCATAGGTGTTGTAACCAGTGCCAGCAGGAATCAATCGCCCAATGATTACATTTTCTTTCAAACCCCGTAACCAATCAGATTTACCTTCAATGGCTGCTTCAGTTAATACTCTGGTTGTTTCTTGGAAGGAGGCTGCTGAAATAAAGCTGTCAGTATTTAAGGATGCTTTGGTAATTCCTAACAATACTGGAGTATACTGCGCTTTTGCACCGCCTGTGATGGACATTGCTTCGTTTACTTGTTCTACTTGGCGCAATTCTACTAATTCACCGGGCAACATGGTGGTGTCTCCACCATCGTCAATGCGGACTTTGTTGGTCATTTGCCGGACAATTACTTCAATGTGCTTATCTGCAATATCAATGCCTTGGGACTGGTACACCATTTGCACTTCATTTACTAAAAAGCTTTGTACTTTTTGTAAGGCATGACTAGCACAGGCATAGATTCCTTCTTCTGAACCTAAGCTAAAGAATATTTCTAATATCTCATGGGGGTTAGATGGTCCATCGGTTAAGGGTTGTCCAGCTTCTACATGAATACCATCGGGAACTATCAGATTTTGCCCTGGTCCAAGGGGATAATCGGTAACGCTACCACCGGCTTCTAAAACTTTAATAGCGTAAGCTTCTCTTCCTAATGCTTCGTCTCCATCTCCATAAACGACTTTTACTTCTCCTGGACGACGGCATAAAATACAAGCTTCTTTGGGTTTTCGAGCTTCTAATAATTCTTCAATTCTTGGCAAACCTTGGATGATATCTCCGGTTTTCGCTCGCTCAAACACTAACAAGACTAGGTTATCACCTCGTTGTACTAGTCCTCCATCTTCAATTTGCAATACTGCTCCGGGACTGACTCGGTAAGGACGGCCAACGCGGATGGTAATGGAGTAAGAGGCAGGGGAGGCAGGGGAAGCAGGGGAGGCAGGGGAGGCAGGGGAGGCAGGGGAGGAAATATTTTCCCTAGTATTCACTGCCACTACCTGACCTGATTCTGGTGCTGTCACTCCCGCAGCAATTTCTGTACCTTCTACTAACAAATCACCTTTTTTCACCTTTGGTGCTGTGGTAGTTTCTACGGTGATCATGTCAGTTTCTCGCAGGACTAAACAACGACGCACTGCTTCTGTATCTCTCCTGACACCGCGAACTGTTCCCCCTTCTTTACACAAAATCTGTGTTCTTGCTACCACTGCCCCCGGTGCAATGGTCATGCCATCTTCCACTTCTAGGGTAGTATGGGTACTGCCTTGGGTAGCATCTGCGGCAATATCTCGGCGGATTACTAAGGATTCTAAAATTACTAGTTGCAATCTTTGAATGTCGGCGTTTTCACTATCTGCTACTAGTTCAATGTCTGCTGCTAGGGGTGAAGTATGGTCTTGTTCTCCTTCTTGTTCAATTTCTAATACTAATTGAGTCCGCAGTAGTTCGACTCCTTCGACGGATTTTACTCGTTCCCCATCTTTGTAGGGTAAACGCTGTAATGCCCGTAGTTGAATGGATCTGCTTGTTTGTTGACTGATGGAGGTTGTGGAGGGTACGTCAGGGTGGGCTGGTACGTCAAATTCTATTACTGGTCGACTTAGTAGGGCTGGTCCTTCGGGGGATTCCACATACTGAATATATCGCAGTTCTGTGGCTACTGTTCCCATAAATTCTTCACCGGGCTGGATAAAGGTGTTATCTCTACCAATTACTGTTTCTGGATCATCGACCATTAACAGTTCACCAGGTTTGATGACTATTTCCCGCAAAATGTCGTTTTTCTGGGTAACTTCTATCACGCCGCTGGTTTGACAGAAAATGTCTTTGACTACTTCTGTGCCAGCTTCTACAAATTGCCCATCTTCTACTAACAATAAGGAAATATCTTTGTTTACTTCATGGCTTTCTTCTGGTATCCATAACAGGGTTCCTCCTGTTACTACTTCATAGCCTAATTTGGCTTTACCTTTTTTCTGAACTTCGATGCCGGCAAACTTCAAAAAGCCGCCTGTGGTGGTGCGATAACGGTCGTCAATTAATTCTGCTACTACTTGACCATTTTGGACTTTTGTTCCGGGGGTAGCACGGAGGTTAAAGGTTTGAGATTTGGTGTTTGGTGATTGGTGATTGGTGATTGGTGATTGGGAAAAATTTTGATCCTCTCCCTCTTCCCCAGTCCCTAGTCCCCAGTCCCCAGTCCCTAGTCCCTCCTACTGCAACCCATACTCATCGATCTTACGATACAGCGTGCGTTCGCTGATGCCGAGCATGCGGGCTGATTCTCGTCGGTTACCCTGCGT
>JBIKUM010000596.1:0-2695 GCA_044347585.1 Terrimicrobiaceae bacterium | reverse complement strand
CGACTGCAAATTGCTGCGCGATCATCCCGAGGACAGAGGCAATCAGCACATCGACTAACTTGTGCCAGGCGCGCCAATGAGCCTTTAGCAACCACGGGTCAAGCAAGTCGATGCTCAGATGCCCACGTTGAGCGGTAAGCAAAGGCAAACCACAAAAGATGATCATCGCCATGAGATGCTCGGTTAGATCATTGGCCCCAAACACGGACGTATTAAAGAGCCGCCGCCCAACAACGTCTGCAAAGGTAAGCGCCACCATGGCAGACAGCAGTACGACCAACCAAAGGCTCACGAACTGCTTAAGGTTTTGTCCCAAAGGCTTCATAGCAAGCATCCCCCCTTCGCTGGATCGGCTTATTTCGCAAGGGTCTTGTACGGTTGCTCGTAGAAGTTCACCGTTGCGTTATGGTCAGGTACGCCAAACTTTGGACCTTCGGCATTGAGCTCCTGCAGCATCGCGGTGCGCACCTTGCGAATGTTGTCGAGCAGGGTTTGATTGGGTTGCGCAAACTTGTGTCCATTGGCACGCAGTGCTGCCTCTGCCGATTTATTCTGTTTGTCAAACGCTTGACCCCAGCGGCGTGACAAGGCTTCTCCTGACAGCTTTAAGATGGCTTGTTGATCGGCTGCAGACAGTTGTTTGAACTTGGCTTCGTTGAAGTCCTGGGCAGAGCACAGCGACTTGTTCGCGAGGCCTAGTCATTGCAAGCCTTACAAAGCGGCATGCAATCAGGCATGGCGGGCCAGCTCAGGCTTGGTCTGGGGTCGGGCCCTGGCTCCCTGTTCTCGGGTCGACTGCTACAGCATATGGCGCAGCAACATCCAAAGTTGCGGCTTTACCTGTCTCGAGGCAGCAGAGAAGTGCTCTTGCAAGGGCTTAAAACACAGCGACTTGACGCAGCGGTCGTGGATATCCGAGTCATGCGGCCATCAACCGATTTCGAGGTGAGTCATAGTTTCGAGTTGGGGACAGGTTTCCTCGATGGCCGATTATGGGGCACAAGCCAACCCAGACGACATGGTGACGCTGCGAAGCGACGAAACCAGCCATATTGTTGATATTGCCCGCCATAGTGACGCTGTCGTGCTCACCATTATCGCCGCAGCGCCTGACCTTGTTCGCCTTCCTATCAAGCCAGAGCTTCGCGCGAGCGCCCGCTTCGGACTGGTCACATTAAGTCAACGCCAGGAAGCCCCAGCACTGCGGATCATACGCGCGCAATTACCCAAGTGGCTCAAGGAGATCAGTGGATAGTGAGCGTCCATCGCGGCCGCCAATCTGTGTGCATCAAACTTGTTGCACGCTTCGAGCTCGTACACCTGGCTTCAAGGTGGTCAAACATGGCTGCGAGCTTTTCAACATGCACTAACTTGCCTTTTATTCGGATATGAGTGCTTAAAAGGCGCCGATCAGCGGCTACGTGCTAAAGAGCCAGCCGTGCACTTTGAAGCCAGACCATAACTGGCAAGGCATTTGCTTAGCACGTGTCTTGTTACATCTCATGCACAATCTCTGTGGATAACTTTGTTGATAGCTTGCACGAAACAAGCTTAAGTGCTTGAAAGAACCGGGCACACCCGGTCTTGCCTAGAAATTAGGCAATTTTTAATTGTTATTTTTCAATTACTTAGCGGATTCCCCCAAGGGCTTCCCACGAGAGATCGTCCATTATCATGCAGCTTGACGCTTGTGACATTTTGTGCATAGCTCTTGACTGCGACGGATCAAAGACCCACGACTTCCGAAAATATCACCGAAAGCAGTTGCTTAGACCTCCAGCCGAAAGGAACATCAAGCTTATGAGTGAACCACGTAGGCCATGGAGCCCAGCAAAGCAAGCTGATGCGACTCAGATCAATCGCGAACCTCATGAGGTGCCGCTTGAGGTTCCTTTTACACAAGCCCTTTGGTTTTGGCTAAAACTTGGCTTTATTAGTTTTGGTGGGCCAGCCGGCCAGATCGCCATCATGCACGCCGAGCTCGTCGAGCGGCGTCGATGGATTAGCGAGCAGCGCTTCCTGCATGCGCTTAACTATTGCATGCTCTTGCCCGGGCCCGAAGCTCAGCAACTTGCAAGTTATCTTGGCTGGCTGATGCACCGGACTTGGGGAGGCGTGCTGGCAGGGACACTTTTCGTACTTCCTTCGCTCTTGCTGATCATCGCGCTAAGCTGGATTTACCTGCGCTTTGGTGAACTGAGCCTGGTGGCGGGCATTTTCTACGGTCTCAAACCGGCGGTGACCGTGCTTGTAATCCAGGCCACTTATCGAATTGGGAAACGAGCCCTAAGAAATCGCTGGATGTGGTGCTTGGCTGCCACCTCATTTGTAGCGATATTTGCGTTCGAAATCGCATTCCCGGTGATCGTACTTGCAGCGGGTTTGTTCGGGTTGTTTGCCTCTAAGCATCTACCCGATCTGTTTACTAGCAAGCCACCTCATGCAGTTGCAAATCAGGTGGAAGCAAGAGCAATCATTGACGATGACACAACAACACCAGCACACGCTCGATTTAAGCGCTCGAAATTACTTAAAGTCTTGCTTGTGGGTATAGGCTTGTGGGCTGCTGCAATGGCCTGTTTAGTCGCCACACTAGGTGCACAAGCAACGCTGACACAAATGGCCTGGTTTTTTACGAAAGCGGCATTGCTTACCTTTGGAGGCGCTTATGCCGTCTTGCCCTATGTTCACCAGG
>JBIKUM010000554.1:0-2695 GCA_044347585.1 Terrimicrobiaceae bacterium | reverse complement strand
AATAACCTCGTATTGAGCCAACGTTAAGGCATGGACAACCAGTTCTAGATAGAACGGGAAATGTCCCTCCTCGCTGGGCTCGTAAACCAATACTTTAGGTTTCGTGTTCATGGCGATCATTCAGCGATCGTTCTATTTCGCATCAGTGACATTGTTAATGATGCGTCCAAGAGTCGCACTCCAATGACGCTGCCCCGCTGTAGTTAAATGATATTCATTATCGGAAAAACTGGTTCGCGGTAAACAAACATCGACAAATTCACCATGTAAATTAAGCCCATTCGCGGCTAGCCTTGTTTTTAGATCTAGAAGCCTAATTTGCATCTTTATTTTATCTTCCGGAGATTTTTCAACATCGATGAACGCAGGGCATGTCAAAACAACTTGCGCCCCTTTCGCCCCGATCATTTTTGCGTAGAAAGAAATCTCATCTATGCTCGTCGGCGAAATGGAAGCAATGTAATTGGGCATTCCTTTATACGTACTCATCTCTGGAGGCTGAAACGTTCCGTCTGCACGAAGGAGTTTAAAACTATATTCTGATGCCTTTGTTGTTGCGCTCGACACTTCTATTTCCCATTTACTGATGGTTTCATCCTCTGTCATGAGTCTGTATTTCTTTGGTTTGATTAAATTGCGAATCTGATTTCTTACAAAAATCTCGGGCGACCACCAGATCCACAACAACTGCTTAGATAGAGGCATCTTTCTTGCGTAACCCTTATCCCATGACAACATATTAAACTGCATCCATTTCGACTTGGTTAAATCTTCTGAATAGTAGGTGAATTCAAGTGGCATCACCACGATATCGCCTGTCTTAACAAACGGGATTACCTTTCCCATGTGATAATCAAAGGACAAGCCTGCATGCGTTGCCATATTGATAACAGGACGCTGTGTTATTTGGCTTAAAATTGTGTTGTCGACCCCAAATAATGACCCCGACCCTGCTACTATGATAATTTTAGAGGCTGGAATATTAAGTTGTTCGCGAGCCAAATGCTCCTTCACATAATAGACATATCGAAGCCAAGCTTCGGCTTTACCAATATCCCGGCCTTTCTCAACAAAATAATAGCCCACGGCAATTTTAAGAAATGCAATAAAAATTGCCGTGTAGAAAATGGAAACAATAAATGGATATTTCTTTTTCATGGTATTTAAAAATTGAAATAAAGAAAGGGACTGCTTTGATTCGGTATGGATAATATCCATAAACAGTAAAGCAGAATAACACCCAGTATGGCGGCAAAAAAGCTGCGGCGATAAATCACTTTTTGAGAAAACTCAACAATACTTGGCAATAAAATACAAACATAAAACAATCCTAAAAGACATAGAAGCGTTTGCTGATTTTCGAAGGTGTACATCTTCTTAATAATTCTAAACGCTGAAGAAACCTTGTCTGATCTGAACAATACCCATCCGATATTAACTATATTAAAGGTGATTAGCCATGCGAGTGCTTTGTTAATGGTGATACGACTTGCTAAATACTTTACATGTAGTTTATGAACGATGCACGCGACTCCGTGTAATATCCCCCAAAGGATGAACGTCCAACCGGCTCCATGCCAAAGGCCCCCCAATAAAAACACTAAGAACACATTAAAATACGAACGCACATCCCCCTTACGATTGCCCCCAAGCGGAATATACAAATAATCTCGAAGCCAGACGGTCAACGTGATATGCCAACGTTTCCAGAAATCCTGAATGTTGACCGCTTTATAGGGGCTGTTAAAATTAATAGGAAGCTTAATATTGAACAACAACGCAATTCCGATTGCCATATCACAATAACCGCTAAAGTCAAAGTAGAGCTGAAATGTGTAACTTAGGCTTGTTACCCAGGCGGTGCTGAATTCAATGGCTTCTGGGTGCGAGAATCCGGGGGCCGCGATCGATGCAAGATAGTCGGCTACAATCACTTTTTTTGCCAAGCCAAGTATGAATATACAAATACCTTTATTGATATTGTCAACATTGATGGATTGCGCACCCGAAGTCCTAAATTGAGACATCATGTCCTTGTGATGCACAATGGGGCCTGCAACCAACTGCGGGAAAAATGTGACGAAAAGGATATAATCAAAGAAGTCATGTTCTTCTGTCTTCCTGCTATAACTATCAACAATGTAGGCAATTTGTTGGAAGGTGAAGAAGCTGATAGCTAACGGCAATAGAATATCATGAATCTTGAACTGAAAACTAAAAATGGTGTTTACTGTATCGATCAAAAAATTCGTATATTTGAAATAAGCAAGTGTTGCGAGGTTCAGAGCAACCCCTGTCACAAGTATCAGTTTTCTGCCCCTAATATTTTTTGCGTTTAATAATATACCCATTAGAAAGTTGAAACAAATACTTATCATCATGAGTATGAGATAGTCGACCTTCCAATATCCATAAAAAAACAAACTAGCAAAACAAAGCCAAATTTTTGAAGTGACAACATGTCGCTGTCTGAGAAGCGCGAAATAGACACAAAAAACAACGGGGAGAAACACTAATATAAAAAAGATGGAATTAAAAAGCATGTTATTCGACCGGGTAGTTAGAGTTAGTATACAATATTAACCTGATCCCTTACTTTACTGTCAAACGTACCCACATCATGCCCGGGGCGCGGCCTTCATTAACAAATTTACGGCGGATGCGTTTGTTGAACAATTGTAATACGGGATAAGCA
>JBIKUM010000396.1:0-2698 GCA_044347585.1 Terrimicrobiaceae bacterium | reverse complement strand
AGTCGGTTGACGTATTGACCTCGGTCGGGAAGTCGGAATCTCCAGAAACGGCAGACACGAAGTCGGTCGCATTTGCCGTGACGGCGTAGACCCGGTAGGTCGTCAAACCGGCCAGTTCACCGGAGGTGTGCTGGGCTACGACTTCGACGTTCACACAGGGAGATGTGGTAACCGGAGTGTAGTTGCATGCGTCTGCATCATTGCACCCCCCTGCACTGCACGAACCGTCGTCGTCTGTTGCCGAAGGATTGAAGTTGAGCGCGGTAGCATCGGTACAACCGGAGATTTCAAACGCATCGCAAATGCCGTCTCCGTCGCTGTCTGCTGCACAGGTGCCCAAACAGGTGTACCCCGCAGCCGGAAAGCTGCAGGAGCCATCGTCGTCGGTTGCTGTGGGCAAGTAGTTGCAGGCCGCGATGGCTGTACATCCTGCCACTTCGAAGGGGTCACATACGCCGTCGCCGTCGGCATCCGCGAGGCACGCGCCAGCGCAGTCGTAGCCTGCAGCGGCGAATGCACAGGACCCGTCGTTGTCCGTTGCGGCCGCATTGTAGTTACACGCTGCGGCAGCGGTACACCCAGCGATTTCGTCGCCGTTGCACACGCCATCCCCGTCGGTGTCTGCAACACATTCCCCGGCGCAGGTCAGGCCCGGCGCGGCATAGGTGCACGATCCGTCGTCATCGGTAGCGGCTGTATTGAAGTTGCAGGCGCTCGCGAAAGTGCAACCGGCGACTTCGTCTCCATCGCACACCCCATCACCATCGGCATCCGCTAAACAATTTCCAGCACAATCTTGACCGGAGAGCGCAAAGGCGCACGAGCCGTTGTTATCGGTGGCAGAAGCACTAAAGTTGCATGCTGAGGCATCCGTGCATCCGGCAACCTCGTCGCCGTCACACACGCCATCTCCGTCGGCGTCTGCAGCGCAATTTCCGGCACAGTCAAGACCGGCAGGTGGGTAGGAGCAGGTGGTGGTAATTTCTGGGCCGTAGCAAGCCTCATTCAAGTACACCGTCTTCCGGAAGTAGGAGGCGGGGTTGCCGTTTTCGAAAAACTGGATGTACATCTGTCCCGAGAGGGAGCCGTTCGTCGTGAATTGGCCGAGGAGAACGCGGTAGTCGTCGCCTGCGACACCGTTTGCATCGCCGGTGAGGGCATACCACCCCCCGCCGATGGCGTCGTCGATGACCAAATCGTTCCCGGCTTCAAACGAAGCACCCCACGCTGGTGAGGACGGCAGCACATTGATGGGGTTCTGCGCACCTGAAGCGGGGGCGGTCATGCCGATTGAAATGTAGCTGTCGTAGCCTAGCGCAGGGATGACCGCAATGAGGGCAGGGTTTTGGTAGGCATTCGTCAAGCCTCCGAAGGGACTTTGGTAGAACGTGCCTGAAGTCAACACGCGTGTCGGGAAAGCTGCGTCGCCGATGACGGAGCTTACAAAGTCGTTCGTGTTTTCACACAGGGCGTAGATCCGGTAAGTCGAGTAGCCCGAGAGTCCCGAAGTGCCCGCTCCTGTAGGCGGGCCGAGGTTCTCGATTTGCAGACAGTACCCGGGGCCGTCAAAGGCCTCGTAGTTGCAGGCAGCCGGGTCCGTGCATCCCGCTGGCAAAACTGCTGCCGTGTTGAAGGACTGCGACACGATGGTGGTGTTCGCAGGATTGCCGTTCACGTGGATGGCGGCATTCAAGGTTCCAGAAAGATCCCCAGGTGCCGTGATTTGCATGACAAGTACCCGCAGGTCGCTTCCCGCAACCGCTTCCGGCGCTGTTGAGGGCAAGCTCCAGCCTCCCCCTGTTGCGGTGTTCATCGCAAAGTTCTGACCGGCATTCGAACCGAAGAACAGGAACGCCGTCGACCACTGCTGGGCAGCATCTTCGTCGATGTCGATGGGGTCCGCAGCATAGCCGGCATTCTGAGTGCGTCCGATGGTAACGTAGCTGTCGAATTCTGTCTCAGGAAACGCAGCGACCATGCTCGGGTCGATGCCGTCACCGGTAGCTCCGTTCGCATATTGTGAGTTGAAAAAGGTCCCTCCGGTCGAATTCAACGTGATAGGAGACCCTGAATTTCCGAACACAGAAGCCACTCGGTCTGTGGCGGAAGCAGTCTCGATGTAGAACCGGTAGGTGGTGTATCCCGCAAGGTTCGTCTCACCCACGATGCCCGAATGAACCGCGTGGGATTCAACCACCAACCTGTAGGGCTGCGCCCAAGAACCCGAAAGGGAAACAACCGCAAGCGCGACGAAAGCGAGCAGGCGGCGGCAACAAGTGTGGCTCATGTCAAGCAATTTGGAGCAACTAATATACGACCGGCTTGCGGAAATTGCTCTATTCGTCGACCTTTTTTCTGTCACAGAAGAAGGTTTTTATAATCTCGTGGAAGAAATTTCAGTATGGAAGTACGTGAAATTCTTTTGTGGTATTTTTCCGCGCACATGCCGAAAGCACTCTTTTTTCGCGGGCTGATTTGGGTGGTTTTCATCGCCGCAGCGCACATTCTCCAGGCCCAAACCGGCAATTCCGTCAGCGATTGCAGCGGGGCCATCGTGCTGTGCGACGATTTCTACAGCGAGGAAAATGCCTCCTTGTCTGCGGGATCGGTTATTGAGTTTACGGGCATCTGCAACAACAGCGCAGAGGTCAGCAGCGTGTGGTACCAGTTCACCGTGCAACAAGACGGGTTGCTGTCG
>JBIKUM010000358.1:0-2702 GCA_044347585.1 Terrimicrobiaceae bacterium | reverse complement strand
GCACCCTGCGCGCCTATCGCGAGGCCATCAAAGAAAGCTACCGATTTTTCTCCTACGGAGACTGCATGTTAATCACGGACAATTGATTCTGCAGAACCAAAAATTTGAACGATCGTTCAAATTTTTGGTCATCAAAATTCGGTCTATACACTCTACGCGTTTCACAAAACCAGCATCCTCTCCACAAACTTCCACCTCACCCGAGTCCACACTCCCGTGCTCGGCAACGCCTTCGCCGGTCGCGAATGCACCCTGCGCGCCTATCGCGAGGCCGTCAAGGAACGCTACCGATTTTTCTCCTACGGAGACTGCATGTTAACCTGACTTCCCGAGTGAAAGGCCGCAACCTATTGCATATCAGTATTTGGGAATTTTGTTTCGGGCTACAATCCTTGTTTTACATTGATTTCAATTGTGTTATGAAAATCCTGATTTTACACGACCCATGCAAACAACTCAATATTTTACTTGCTATGTAGCAAGCAAAATTTCTTTAAGTTGTTGATAAATAAGAGACGAAATTTTTCGAAAAGGGAAGTTAGGTTAATCACGGACAATTGATTCTGCCGAACCAAAAATTTGAACGATCGTTCAAATTTTTGGTCATCAAAAGGCGGTCCATACACTCTACGCGTTTCACAAAACTAGCATCCTCTGCACAAACTTCCACCTCCCGGAATCGACACTCCTCATGCTGGTCAGCGCCTTCGCCGGTCGCGAATGCACCCTGCGCGCCTCTCTCGAGGCCATCAAGGAACGCTACCGCTTTTTCTCCTACGGAGACTGCATGTTGATCACGGACAATTGATTCCGCCGAACCAAAATTTTGGACGATCGTTCAAATTTTTTGCCTGACTGAAGCCGAGGGATGGGAATTGTTCTCGGCGAGGTATGATCAAACAGGGTTTGAACCTGTGACCATTTGCAGGATGGAGGCGGGGTTGATGGACTTTGCCTTTTCCTGAATTTGCGGGAGGTAGCGGGTGTGCATGTCGCGGGCCTGGGATTGGAGGCTGGTGAAGAGTTGGCGAGACGATGCTGTATCCAAGCGACGGCCGCCTTGGTAATATTTTTCAGCCAGTTGGCCGAGGGCGTAGGTGGACGCGAACGAGAAGGCGGAACCGGTGATCTGATCGGCGGCTTTGCCAGCGAGCTTTCCGGCGACTTTCTTTCCGATTCCACGCATGAGTTTTCGGGCGAAACCCTCGACTACTTGGGACCCGAGGCCGACGCCTGCGACAGCGAGGAATTCCTTGATACTGGAGCGGTCGAGTTCGACTCCATGGGAGCGACCGATGCCGTGAACCATTTTCATTTGCAGAGGAATGATGGCCATCGTGGCCAGGGTGTCTGGAAGAAGTTCGAGGGCACCATTCAGAATCGCGTATTTGAGAATTGTGCCACTGTTATCGACGGCTGATGGCGCAGGTGCTGCGGGAGCGACGGGAACGAGCGGATAGTCTGGCAAAGCAGTTTCTTTCGGGGCTTCGCCGGGATTGATGCCCAGTTGCCCTTGCAACTCTTGGAGAAACCTTTTTTCGCCATCCGAGAGCGAACCATCCGACTCACAAACGCCAAGAGCCATTTCATAAGCGAGGAGGCGCTCGTTGGGATTTCCCAATCCCGCCACTACGGCAGGCAATTCGAGCCGGCCAGTGAGAATGCGGCGGGAAATCAGCCCGGGGTCGCCCAAGCCCATTTCTTCGCAGAGGCGCGAGATCTCGGATCGCTCGGAATCGGATTGGCCGCCGTCGCAGAATGCGGCAAACAAACAGATGGACAGGAGGGCCTCGTCGGTGGATTGCGTCAGGTTCTCAGGAATGTTCATATCTCAATTGGGTAGAAAATTCAGCCACTCGAAGACTTGCTTGCCGAAAAAGATGAGGGCGAGGGTGACAAGCGCGAAGTAGATAATCGTTACCACTCCCCAAGCCAGTGACACCAAAATCATGAGTCCATCGCGCTCCAGCCAGCCCAGACAGGCAAAAACAATCATGAGAGCGGGGAAAAAATTATTCAGCGGAAGGTTTGCGAGGGGAATAGCCAGCAACGCTCCGCCTACGAGAATCAACCATCCGACGAGCCGCTGGCCACGATCACCGCTGATCCAGGACTCCAAACGCTCGCGGGTGAAGATACGGCAGAATTTCAGAAGCTTTCGAGAGAATCCCAATACAGCCAGCCAGAATTTGCCCTGAATGCGCAGTTCGCCGGCCGCTTTAGGCAATTCCGGACGACTCTTGCCACGGACCATCTGCCAACCGAGTGCCACAAAGGTTGCCCCGCAAATCATGGTCAAAGGACCAAGTGGCAGCGGCTGCACAAAAGGCACAGCAAGGAGGAAAGCGGCGAAGCAGAACGAGTTCGACCCAATCCGCGATATGACTTCCGAGAGTTGTATCCCCTCCCCACGCGCATGCTCCGCACAATGGTCGAGGGCGGCATCGATGCGCCCATCGATTGGCGTTTCACAATTCATGCCTTGAGAGCATGAGGCATGCTGTAATCTCTAAGTGTGGCGTTTCTTTCAAAGACACGGGCCAAAATGCGCGCATCGTCCGTAAGGCCGATTTCAGGGATGGAGTCGGGGATGATGTCCGCTCCTTTGAGAATGTAATAGGCAGCCACACCGGCCTCGGCGAGGTCGACTGGAAGTGGATCTGTGCTGCGAGACACATCGGGAGATTCGAGGATGCAGATGA
>JBIKUM010000480.1:0-2704 GCA_044347585.1 Terrimicrobiaceae bacterium | reverse complement strand
GCGAGCAGTGGTACTGGGGAGACCAGGAATTCTCGGGAGGGGCCTTTTACTTCGGCGCCATTCTGATGGCCTTGTTCTTTGCCTTCCTCATCGCAGGGAAAGATCTCATCAAGTGGGCGTTTGCCGCGGTAACCGTGCTGGCTATCGTGCTTTCGTGGCGGGATGCTTCGGGGCTCACGGATTTTTTCCTCGAGAAAGTTCCGGCATTCGCCAAATTCCGGGACACGAAGATGATGCTCGTCCTCGTCCAAATCGCAGTAGCCGCCGGTGCGGCGCTGGCCATCAAGGAATGGGCAGAGCTCGCAGAGGCACCGGATGATGCAGGCATGCGGCGTCGGCGCTGGATGTGGATCGGTTCGCTGGGCGCCATGCTCGTGCTTTTCGGGCTCTTTTATGCCGCCCCTGAATCGTTCTTCGGTTTTGAGCCCACGGTTAAGGAGGACGGCATTGTGCAACTGTATGCGGAGCAGCTCGGAGGCGACATCGACCGTGCGGAAG
Organism: Terrimicrobiaceae bacterium; assembly: GCA_044347585.1. Classification (GTDB taxonomy): domain Bacteria; phylum Verrucomicrobiota; class Verrucomicrobiia; order Chthoniobacterales; family Terrimicrobiaceae; genus UBA967. The sequence continues at coordinate 2,206 of JBIKUM010000480.1, read as the reverse complement.
AAATTGCACGGGATGAGCGGCTTTTGCAATTCAAAAGCGACGTTGCCCGGACCATCGGACTTGTTTTCGCGACCTTACTCGTGGCAGCAGCCATCCTGTTCCGAAAACTCAAGTGGTATTTTGCCTTTCCTGTCCTCGCTGTCATTGCACTTGCTGACCTGTGGAATGTGGACCGGAGGTACTGCAACGATGAACGTGTGAAGGGAGCATTTGTGCATTGGGAGAAGGTCGCGAAGCAGACCATTCCCTACGCCCCGACGCCCCAAATGCTGAAAATCCTCGAAATCGAGCGTCCAACGGCGCCTGGCTTTGAGGAAACGGTGCAAAAACTCACTGCCGGGTACAAGACGACCTATGCAGACATCAAGGGGCGGGATGCGGAACAGCTCAAGGTGCTGGCTGAGTTTGGCGCATTGCGCATGAATACCCACTTCCGCGTGCTCAACTGGGACAACCCCTTCAGTGAGTCCCAAACCTCGTACTTTTTCCAAAGTGTCGGCGGCTACCACGGGGCGAAACTCCGTCGTTACCAAGACTTTATCGAGCGGGTCCTGATGCCCGAACGCACCATCCTGGCCGACAGCGCGAAGGTCGGAAGAGCTCCTGCTGGCTTGCGTGCCATGGTGGGCCACCGCATGCTCAACACGAAGTACATCCTCATCGGATCGGTAGAAGCTCCTGTTTCAATGGTCGAGCCTTCAGGCCCAGCGTGGTTTGCGGATACACTGGTGTATGTCGAGGATGCCGATGCGGAAATCGCGGCCACCGCGGCGGTGACGGATTTGGGAACCACCGTGGTGCATTCGGAGTTCGCTGCCCAAGTAGAGGGACTCGGCAACCCCGGCGTTGCACGCGACACCCTGCTCGAGTACGGGACGGAACGACTTGTCTACGAGGCTGAAAGCGAGCGGGGAGGGCTGCTGGTGCTGAGTGAGATTTGGTATCCAGAAGGCTGGAAGGCAAAAGTGGACGGAAAGGATGTGGACATCGTCCGGGCGAACTACCTCCTGCGTGCCATCCCCCTTGCCGCGGGCAAGCACACGGTGGAGTTGACGTTCGAGCCGGAACTGAATTCCGCCGCGTCGGCGGCAAACGCGGGGACAGCCGGTTTCGTGGTCTTCGTCCTGGGCTGCATGGCGATGGCGTGGGTGCAGCAGCGGCGGAAAGCAGCGTGAACAAGGAGGTGGGACGAGCGATTGACCGGGGATGAACGTCACCTGGACCTGGACTGACGCGGGCTGGACAGCGGCAGATGGAGAGGCTTGGAACCGGGTGTCGAGGTCTTCAGGGCCTGTCCCCGTGGCACTCGATGCCCGACATGTGCAGGCCATGCTCGGAGCGCGCGAGCGGCACGTGGCTGCCGTGCGGTGGTGGGAAGGCGACCGGCTCGTCGGAATTGCCCTCGTGGAAGATACCGTTGCGGAGAGCCGGGCGCTGGAGCGGCATGTCGAGGCCCGTTCGCCGCTGTTTCGGGCGATGTCGCAGGTGGTGCATGGGCGGGATGGGGTGCTGAAGTTTCCCGTCCGCGTGGTCGGTCACGTGCTCGGGTCGGGAGATGCGGCGTACCGGTTCGTGCCGGAGATTTCGGCAGAAGCCGCGGCGGAAGCCGTAGACCGCGCCGTACGCCGCGGACCGGCAGGTCCGTCGGGGCGTCGGCCGGGGGTGGTGCTTGTGAAGGACTTCCCGGTGGCAGCCGATGCAGGTGCCGTGGGCGGTTCGGCTGTTTGGCGGCGCGGGTGGTTTGGGCTGGAGTTCGATCCGGTGATGCGGGTGCCGGTAGGGGCGGAGTGGTCGGGATTCAGCGACTACCTCGGAGCGTTGAAGACGAAGGCCCGCACGAAAGTGAACCGCATCGCGGTGTGTTCCGAGGGCTGCGAATTCCTCGAGCTGTCGCTGGACGAGGTACAGGAGCGGGCGGTGGCCTTGCATTCCCTGTACCTCGAGGTGTACTCTGGTGCGGCGTTCCGGCTGGGCGGGTTGCATGCCGAAGACCTTGTGCGGATGAAATCGGCCTGGGGCGAGCAGTTCCGGGTGATTTCCATCCGGCACGACGGCGAGGAGGTGGGATTTTTGTGCGGATTCCTGGGCGAAGAAGGCATCGAGGCCTTCATGGTGGGGTTCCGTCCGGGCTTCCAGCGGGAGCTTGCGTTGTACCAAAGGATGCTCATCGAGTTCATCCGGTGGGGCGTCGAGTCGGGCAGTCCGT
>JBIKUM010000389.1:0-2726 GCA_044347585.1 Terrimicrobiaceae bacterium | reverse complement strand
CGCAATGGTCGAAACCGCCAGTTGTCCGCTAGACGCGATCGTCCCCACGCTCGAAGTTTCGACGACCAAATTGGTCGGAAGACGGATGTTCAATCGCTCGTTGAACGCGCGAACGAAGGTATTGCTCTCCCATGTGTCCAAAACCGTGCCGGCCGAGGGAACTGCCCCCAAGGCATCGCCTCCGGTCGATTCAACGCCCGCCGCGAGAAAGCCTTGTCTCGTCCGCCAAGGCCTGAACACCACGTTGCCTCTGACGGACGCGCCGCTGCCCGGGCCGTCACCCGAGGGCCCGCTCGAGTCGCCCCACCACACGTTCGTCGCGGTCACGCCGCGGGAGGTACTGTTTTCCACGCCCAAGTTGTTCGGAGAAGCTCGACCAGCCAGCAGCGAGACGTTGTCGACCGACATGACGGCGGTCGGACTGGTGAACATCACGTTTCGATACCACGACTGATCGAGAATGGAATCGCGAAGTGTCAGAGTCGCGTTTTCCGCCACAACAATTTGCGAGCTGTTGATAGGATCATCCCACCAGTTCCAGCCATCTGACACACGATAGCGACCACCAAATCGAAGGATCACATCATGCACATTGCTGATGCCGCTTCCCCTGAAGCGGATGAATCCCCAATCTCCGGACGACGGAGCAGAACCTGCCCCATCCATGTTGGCGTCTCCGCCGTATTGGTCGTCGCGCATGCTCGTGAAGACCACTGGCGCACACACCGACGACCGGGTTTCAAGCACCCCGAGCACGTCCACGGCTCGTCGATACGAGTCGCCCACCACAGCATCAAACTTCACGACGACTCCACCTTCGATGGCAAGACTCATCCCCACCGGAACCGTCAAGTCGCCAATGATATTGTACGGCATCCGCAGGTCCTGAACGTCCTCCCAGACAACATCGCGGTGCAACGTGCCTTCGACGGCAATTACCGGAAAGGCGTTGGAATCGAATCGATTGTTGAAGTACGCGATATCGGTTCCGCCTTGACACACCGGATACCTATTTCTCGCGAGTGTGCTCGACTGCAGTGTCGTGCCGGCGGTGGCAGAGCAATAAAGACCGAAAAGGCTGTCTCGCAACGCGCACTGATTCACCACGAGGCGCGCACCGGCACCATGACACGCCACAGCGCTTCGCCAACTTTGCTCAACAAGGCAATCTTGAATCAGAAGAGTCGCCTGTTCGCTGGCAAACAAACTTGAACTCAAGTTTGTATCATCCCACCAGTTCCAGCCATCTGACACACGATGGCGACCACCAAATCGAACAATCGCATTTCGAAAGTATACGACTGCGCTGCCCTTGATCCTGACAAAGGCCCAATCGCCATGAACGGGCACTGTTGTCGATCCATCACGGTTTGTGTCACCACCAAAGGCGTCATCTGAGCTGCTTGTGAAAACGATCGGCTGTTGTGCTGTAGATCGCAGTTCCAAACCGCCCGCTACATCAATGTTCCTTCGATAGGAATTGCCGGACACCGCCATGAACTTAATTACGATTCCGGCATCGACAAGGAGACGAAACGAAGCGGGCACTGTCAGATCGCCGATCACCAGATACGGCATTCCGAGCGATTGCACATCGTCCCATACCACGTCGCGTGTCAAGACGCCCTCGACCGCGATGACTTGCCAGGTGTTGTTTAGGAATACATTATCTACATACACGAGATCAGATCCGGCCTGACACACCGGATAGGTGTTCTCGCTGATGAAACTGCTTTCAACTCGTCCGTTCGCGATCGCATCGCAGTAAATTCCAAAAACACATCTCCGAACCATCGACTCTCTCATCACCAAGGTCGCTGAGTTGCTCTGTGCAAGAACACCTGTTCGCCATGCTGATTCAATTCGAGCAGACGCGACAGTCACGTTTGCCGCCTCACTTACTCGAAGTTGTGCCGATTCACTGGAGCTGTCCCACCAGTTCCAGCCATCTGACACACGATGGCGGCCACCAAATCGTACGATCGCATCGTGAAACACCACGTTCGACGACCCTCGGAAGACGATGAACGCCCAGTGTCCTGGTTCGCCGTTGGACCCCGTGCGATCGCCGTTGGTGTCGCCGGCATACTCGTCGTCCTGACTGCTCGTGAAAACGATAGGGTTGGCGGGCGTTGATTGCATCACGAAGCCGCCAAGAACATTAATGTTCCGTCGATAAGCGTTTCCCGACGCTGCCTGAAACTTCGCTACGACTCCAGCCTCGATGGTGAGCGTGCGTCCCGCCGGTACCACAAGGTCGCGATCGATCAGGTACGCGATGCCCAGGTTCTGCCACAGCACGTTCTGGGTCAGCGTTTCGCCCACGGCAATCGCTTGGAAGGCATTCCCCGTAAAGACATTGTTGCTGTAGACAGGCGCGGTTCCCGCCTGGGAAATTGGGAGGTTGCACAGCGTGAAGATGCTGTCCGTGAAGAGGCCTGTCGCGAAGCCAGTCGCATACAACCCATACTGACAACGGTAGAAAACGCTCCTCGCGACGGTCAGTCCGGAAGCGGCACTGTCGATTCGCACCCCGTCAACGCGTGATCCTTCCACGACACAATCCGCCATCGAAAGTGAAGCCTGACCCGTGACTCGCACCATGTGTGGTTCGCCGGCCAGTCCGCCCCCGAATCGAAACACCGCATTGCCGATCGAGTAGGTCAGGGCCGAGGTCGGATTCAGTCTCACCACGCCCCAATCCCCGGGTTGTCCGCTGGTCGCCG
>JBIKUM010000585.1:0-2734 GCA_044347585.1 Terrimicrobiaceae bacterium | reverse complement strand
GCCTGACCGATTCCGACGGCGACGGCGTCTGCAATGGCGACGAGCGCCCGGGCTGCACCGATTCGACGAGTCCACTCTTCAACCCGTACGCCACAGACCCCGACCCGGCGGCCTGTGCCTTCACATGCACTCCCGTTTGCGCAGACCTCAGCGGCGACCACTTCGTGGGCACCGACGATCTGCTCATCATGCTGTCCCAGTACGGGTCTTCCTGTCCATGAAATCTCTTTTTCCCATGCACCAGTTGACGCACACTTTGCTCACCGCCACGCGCACGCTTGGGGTGGTGTTCTTGCTTGCCGCCGGCCTCCCGGCCGCGGCCCAAACCGGAGTCGGCCTCGTCCTCAACTCGGGTCCTACCCACACCTTCGCCCAAACCACGGTCGGCACCACCACCACCTTCTCCGTCACCCTGACGAACAACGTGGCCACGACCCAGACCGCCTACTTCGGCGGCCTCGCGGCGCCCTTCTCCCTGGCCTCCTCTGCCCCGGTCTCTATCAGCGCAAGCGGCACCACGACCCTCACGGTCCAATTCTCCCCGACGGCCACCGGCACCTTCACCGACACGCTGACGGTGGTGGGCAACATCTTCGGCCAGGCCTCCCTCATCGTCACCGGCCAGGGCATCCAAGTCGACCTCGACTACACCGCCACCTCCCTCGCCTTCCCATCGACGGCCCTCGGCGCCACCTCGACCGCCACGGTCACCGTCCTGAACGTCGGCGACGGCACGGCCCTCCTCTCCGCTCCCTCCTTCTCCCACCCGGCCTTCACCCTCGACGCCGACGCCTCCACCCTCACCATCCCCGAGGGCGAGTCCGGCACCCTGACCTTCGTCTTCGCCCCCACCGCGGCCGGCTCCTACTCCGAATCCGTCACCATCGCCTCAAACGACCCCTCCGTCACCCTCTCCCTCACGGCCACGGCCGTCTCCGAGGTCAGCGGCGAGGTCTGCAACACCGTTTGGACCCTGGCAAACTCCCCCTACACCCTGGTCGGCAACGTCACCGTCCCGGCCGGCTGCACCCTCACCATCGAACCGGGTGTGGTGGTGAATGGGAATGAAAACTACTTGACGATACTTGGAGAATTGTACTCAAATGGCACGGTTAATTTTCCAGTCACTCTGAGCGTTGGGGAACTCATCTCGCATACTTCAAAAGACCATCTCGTTCTGAACTTTACAGAGCTAATAGAGACAGAACCTTCTGAATGGGAGGACTCGGATTATTACACAATTCTTGACAATGTAAACCAAACTTTTGGCACATCCGACTCGATGGCAACCTTCCTAAACACTCTCCAAAATACGGGTGTATTGTACTTCTACGAAAATGAAAACAGCACTAATCATGCATTTAAATACTTCGAAGATTTTTCAGACAATCAATCCCAAGGATGGAGCCACAACGGCGGCATTAACAATCACAACACCAATGGAGAATACTATATTTCAAACTGTTGCAATTGGAACTGGCAAGAGGCCTTTATTTATTCACCCGTTTTTACACAGCATCAGAGCATAAGTGGTGGCATAAATATTTCATTTAAGCTATCTACATCCGGAGGTTATTACGACTGCACCCAGAACTATGTTTACCTAACTTACCGAATTGATGGCGGAGATTGGCAAGACCTCGCACAACTGAATGCCAATGGATGCCCTATTAACCTGACCAATTTTCACTTTGTAATAAATGATGTCCCAAACGGCTCAACTATTCAGTTTCGATGGAAAAATAATTTCTATTACTCATTTTCAACTCGTCTAGATGACTTTGAATTGACAAACGATCTTTATCCAGGATTGGATGTGCCTTCAGGTAGTTTTGGAGAGAGTCTCAGCTCAGGCGGACTCACTTTAGTCAACAGCAACTTCTTCGGAGACTTTCATGCTGTGAATGAAACTCTCGATGTTACAATTGAGCATAGTACAATCACAAGAAATCCAACGAGAAGCAAGACCAGTCATGGAATCGGACTTTATGCGGACTCTATTTTATTGTCAATTAACAACTCAATCATTAGTGGTCATTTAGCCGATGGCATACACCTCGTTTCAGAAACACTTGGAAATCTCATCATTTCTTTCTCCGAAATCGCAGGAAACACATCCGATGGACTTGACGTTGGCAGCAACTCACTAGTCCATGCATCTGGCGCGTCTATTCAAGGAAATGGTGGCGATGGAATTGTGACAGGCATAAACACAGAAATTGACATCGAATACTGCTCTATTTCAAGCAATAGTGAACATGGCATTCAACAAGACGGAACAGGTCAGCTTCGTTTGAAAAACTGTCTATTAAGCAACAATGGAACAGGAGGAATAACCACCTCTTCTCCATCGCTTTTGGACTACAGCACGATAGTCTCAAACAATGGGACCGGTTTGATTTTGACCGGTAATCACTTTCACAGCCTAAGTAATAGTATTCTTTGGGGCAACAACACCTCGAACTACACGCAAATCTCAATCGTTGAAGGAATTCTTACGACCAGCTACAGCAACGTACAAGGGAAGGGGAGCTATGGCACTCAAGGGGGATTGTACCACTGGGGTGTGGGTGCGATTGACCTAGAACCCATTTTTTCCGATGCCGATTTTCATCTATCGAATTACTCTCCATGCGTGGATGCGGCGATGCCTTGGCACACGGATGCGCACATGCCGTATGGACTGGGGGGACTGCGGGCGGATATGGGGGCGTACGGGGGGCCGGGGAATGCC
>JBIKUM010000067.1:0-10763 GCA_044347585.1 Terrimicrobiaceae bacterium | reverse complement strand
GCGATCACCAGCACGGGAAACCAAAGGGGAAACGCTTGATTCCAGTTGCCGAAACTCAGCGTAACAATAGCCGTGAGCAGAAGCCCCTTGTCCGCGATCGGATCAAGAACAGCTCCCAAGCGGCTGCGCTGGTTCCAATGGCGCGCGATGTAGCCATCCAACCCATCCGTCGCCGCCGCAAAAATAAAAACCAGAATCGCCGCCACGCGCTGCCACTCAAGCGGCCTCCCGGCATCCAACGACTGCCCGTAGGAAATGCTGAAAAAGACAAACACCGGAATCAAAAGAATCCGCAAAACAGTCAACTGGTTCGCCAAGGTCATAGACCAAGCTAAAGCCATTTCCCCGCATTGCCACGGGAGGTTTTTTCAGACCGTGCATCGCGCAGGGACCCTTAAAACATCGCGTCGAAAATCTCGCGGAGGCGTTCGGAGGCATCGAATTTGGCGCGGAGGGGCGTCACTGTGCCGTCATTATCGATCCTCCACGCAAATAGAGCGGCAGGCCGGGCACCGGGCGTCGATTGGAATTCCGCAAAGCGCCAGTCGCTGGCAATAAAGCCGCCGGGGATGGGTTCGATCGTAAGGAAGCCGTTCGAAAACCAGAGCAGACGCTCGAGAGTGCGGCGGTGTGGCATCTCCTCGGTAGCGGGTTTTTTTGGAATCGAGAGAAATTTGATGGGGCGCTCTGGGGCGAGGAGCGAGTGGTAGCCTACGAGAAACGCATCGGGGGTTTCCACCAGACAGCGCCAGAGTATGGTGTTGAATGGTGTTGCAGACGAAGTGAAGCGAATCGTGGGAATACCGCGCTCGGCGAGGTTTTTTTCGAATGCCGAGTCCGCTGCGGACTTTGCCCCGAAGCTCCACGCAACATAGAGCGCGGCGAGTGCGAGACCGGCGGAGTTAGCGATGCGTCGCAGGTGCGTGCCGTCCTTTGCGGCCAGCGCAATGGCAAGGCCGAGGAGAAGCGGCAAGGTGAAGAGAGGGTCGATGATGAAGAGGTTGTTCAAGCCCGCGCGAAAGCCACTGAAAGGCGCGAGGACCGATGTGCCATAAACCGTAAAAGCGTCGATGAGCACATGAGTGGCAAGGACAAGGAATGCGGCAAACGAGGCCCGGGGGATTTTGACTTTTCCGCTGTGGATGCGGGCGATGATCCAGCCGAGGATCGGCGAAACCGCAAGGATGAACGGAAGCGCATGCGAGGGACCTCGATGCCACTCAAGGCGCGAGAGGGTATCCATCCAAGGAAAGGCAATGATGTCGATGTCGGGCAGGGTTCCAATAGCAGCACCCCACAGTGCCGCGCAGCGGCCAACTTGACGCCCGAGCACGGCTTGCGAAACGGCAGCGCCAAGTGCGGCGTGGGTGATGGAATCCATAGGTCGCAAGCCTACATAGTTTGAGAGCGAAAAGTGAGCACGCTTTTGAAGTCTCCGTTATCATCCGGCATGGCGACCAGCAGGCTACTCCGAAAGGAAACAGCTTCCGGTTGTCGTCAAGATCAAGACCGTCGCGAACTCTGACCCTAATGCAAGTTTTTGCGTTAAAACATGCGTTATGGAAAATAAAATGCACAATTTCTCACGCTGCAGTGCGAAAAGAAAAGGGTCGATCCCGCGTATTGACGCATCCGGGCAAGCAGAATTGCTGTGAAGTCATCGCTATGGGGCGCTGATGCCGACGAGGACGTCGGCGTTCCGAGCGGGAAAGCTCGATTGGAAATCCTTCGTGCTGGGGGATTTTTTTTGCACCGCAGGAAAAATTGGCCGCTACTAAAGAAAATTTGAGCTCTTCGAGGCAGTTCCTGCGTTTAATGAATGTATGAAGTCCATTGATTCTATTGAACGCGATCTCTCCAAGTTGGCGTCTGCAAATTGGAGTGGATCGGAATTCGAAAGTTTTCGCTCCGGCATGTGGCGTGAAATTCCGAAATGCTACCGCGCCGGGCAGAAGCTCCGCATTTTTCTCGCAAAAAATCAAAACGCGTGAGGGATTTGGCAATCCACTCTCATTGAAACTTGCGTGAAGCCCTTTCCATCGAATTCCAGACTGCGGTGCGCAGCCGCCATTTTTTGCCTGATTCTTGGGACCGCCGTCCCATCGCTACGGGCCGAACCATCCCCAATTCCGCTCACCGACGACACTGCGGTGGCATTGGCTATAAAAGGAAACAAGGAACTCGCAGCGGCGCGGTTTCTCCTGCAGGAGGCTGAGGGACGGGCACGCGGAACCGGGCGACTGCAGAACCCTGAATTCGAAGCCGAGGTCGCCGCCGGTCAGGATTTCGAGGGGCGTGTGGTTGCAGGAATCATGCAGAGATTCCCCCTGACAGGCCGACTTCGTTTGGAGCGGAAGCTTTCCGATTCGGATGTGCAGATGGCCGGATTGGAAGTGCGGGAAAAAGAATGGCAACTCAACTTGGCCGTTCGCAAGGCCTTCTATGATCTCGCCGCTGCGCGCGAGGCGCTCGCGATTTCGAGCCGTCAGGCGGAGTCGGCGCAGGCTTTCACGAAAACCGTGGCTGGCGCGGTGGATGCCGGATTCCGATCAAAACTCGATTTGCAGGAAGCAAAGCTGTCCGCATCCAATCTCCAAACAAAGGCGGAATCTCTGCGCGGCCTCGAAATGGAATCCTCCGCCCGATTGAGCGAATGGCTCGGACTGCCGGCGGACACCAGTTTTACCCTCAATCAAAAGCTCAACCTCCCGAGGTTTGTTCCACCGTCAAGGCCTGCGGGGATGCGGGCGGACTTGGAACTCGCGGAAATGGCTGTGCGATCGGGCGAAACCCATGTCTCGCTCTCGAAAGCCACGAGCTGGGACGATGTGGGCGTGGGAGTCTTTGTGGAAGGGGAAAGATTCCGAGACGACCCCACGGGCATCGAGCCTGAGGCACTCGCAGGTTTGAAGCTCAGCATTCCCCTGCCCCTCTGGCAAAGCGGCTCCGGCAAGGTTGCTGAAAAAGAGGCTACACGCAAACGCATGGGCGCGAGATTGGAATCCCTCCGCTTCGCCGTTCAGAACCAGATTCTTCTCACCCACCGCGTCATGTCCCTCCGTTTCCGGTCCGCTTCGGAATTCGGTGCCAAGGTTCTTCCCACCGCTAACGAGCATATTCGGGACTGTGAGGCGGCCTATGGCCGTGGCGAGGTGGACCTCCAAGCCGTTTTTCGAGCGCGTGACCGCCTCGCTGAAATCGAACTCTCCGATCTCGAAGCCCGCAAAGCGTATTTCCTCGCCTACAGCGAGTGGCTCGGCGCCCTCGGCGAAACTAAGACCAATCCATGAAACCGATCCTTTTCCTCCTTGCCACTTCCCTCCTCGCCACAGCCGCAGGCCCAAGCAAAACCGTCATCCTCGATGAAAACGGGGTAAAAAACCTGCGCATCGAAACTCAAGTCGTCGAGGAAACGACCTTCGAGAAGAGCGTTTTTGCACTGGGAGAAATCGAAGTCTATCCCGGCCGTCGCGCGGTGATCAGCAGTCGGGTTCCCGGGCGCGCCCTCGAAGTTTATATCAAAAACGACCACCCTATTGAAAAAGGGCAGGCTGCCATTCTGGTGGAGAGTCGGCAACCGGGCAACCCACCGCCCACGATCTCCCTCCCCTCACCGATCTCGGGACTCGTGAGCGAGAGCAAGATCGCGCCGGGCGAGCCGGTTGATCCCGAGAAGGTGCTCGCGGAGGTTTTGGATCTTTCGGAAGTCTACGCCATCGCCCGTGTGCCGCAGCATCTGGCGGGGCAACTGAAACAAGGACAATCGGCGCGCATTTCCGTCTCAGCCGTGCCGGGAAGAACTTTCGATGCGGAATTGGAGCATCTGGGCGCTGTGGCGGATGCCGCGAGCGACACGGTCGAGGCTGCCTTCCATGTGAACAATCCCGATTTCGCCCTTCGTCCCGGAATGCGCGCCGAGTTTTCGATTCTCGTTGGGAAAAAAGAGGGCGTTTTTTCAATTCCCCGCGGCGCATTGCAAGGTGATGCCTCGAACCGCTTCGTCTATGTGAAGGACTTTGAAATCCCAAATGCCTTCGTCAAAACTCCGGTTGTTGTTGGAAGTATGAACGCCAGCAGCGCGGAGATCGTGTCCGGTCTTCTGCCCGCCGACGAGATCGTGACCCGTGGGGCCTACTCGCTCGCGTTTGCCGGCGGAGGAACACTATCGCTAAAAGAGGCCCTCGACGCGGCGCATGGGCATGAGCATGCGGAGGACGGCTCGGAGTTGACCCAGCAAACCAAGACACCTTCTGAAGCCGCTCAAAAAACCGAACCAAGCCGATTCTGGATGTTTGTCAGCGGAGGCTTGTTTGTGCTGCTGGTCATCGTCGCTTCACGCAAGAAAGGCCGCCATGCTGAATAGACTCATCGAATGGTCGCTGGCACATCGCGGCCTCGTGTTGGGAATTTCATCCCTCGTTCTGGCGCTTGGGATTTTCACGGCAATCCGCCTGCCCGTGGAGGTGCTTCCCGACCTCACCAAGCCGACTGTTGTCATTCTTACCGAGGCTCCGGGACTGGCTCCCGAAGAAGTCGAGACCCGCGTCACGCAACCAATTGAGACGGCACTCATGGGAGTTGCAGGATTGACCCGCCTGCGATCGAATTCCGATGTCTCACTCTCGCTTGTCTACGCCGAGTTCGACTGGAATTCCGATCTCCAAAAAAGTCGGCTCCTCGTGCAAGAGCGCCTGCAGACCGTGAGGGAGCAACTACCCAGTGGGATTCAGCCGTTCATGACTCCCGCCGCTTCCCTCATGGGAGAAATCCTTCTCGTTGGCGTGAGATCAACCATTCCCAAGGGCGAGCCGGGACATCTGACTCCAAGCGAAGTGCGATCGATCGCAGATTGGAACATCAAGCGCCGCATCCAAAACATCTCCGGTGTCGCGGAAGTCCTCAACATGGGCGGAGGCATTCGTCAGGTGGAGATTCAGCCCGACCCTTATCGCATGCAGGCCTATGGGGTCACGCTTGCGGAACTTGGACTCGTGGCAGCCAATGCGGCGAACACCAGCACTGGTGGATTTCTGAGCACCGGCGCCACGGAGATCATGGTTCGCAATCTGGCCATGACGACCGATCTCGACGCAATCGGGCAAACGGCAATCAAACGCTTCGGCGACCGACCCGTTCGCATTGCCGATGTGGCGCAGGTCGTCTGGGGCATCGAGCCTATGCGCGGCGATGCGACGATAAGCCAAGCCCCGGAAAAAACTCCGACTTACGGCGTCATCATGTCCCTGACAAAGGCCCAGGGATTCGACACACGAGCACTCACTGGGAAAGTGAAATCGGCCCTCGCAGAACTCGCACCAGGCCTACCGAAAGGCGTCGAGACCATCGTGCTTTTTCAGCAAAAAAACTTCATCGACAATGCGATTGGAAATCTCAAAAAAGCCATCGTCGAGGCAGCCATCATGGTCACTTTGGTGTTGGTTTTGTTCCTCCTGAATTTCCGAACAACATTCATCACCCTCACAGCCATTCCCATGAGTTTCGGAATGACGATGCTTACCTTCCAGTGGTTTGGGATTTCCGTGAATTCCATGACACTCGGCGGCTTGGCCGTGGCCATCGGGATGGTGGTGGATGACGCCATCGTGGATGTGGAAAATGTCTTTCGTCGTCTGCGGGAGAACGCCGCCCAACCAGAGCCAGCACCTCGCCTTCAAGTTATCGCCCGCGCTTCGCGCGAAGTGCGGAGTTCCATCTTCTACGCGACACTCCTCATCGTTTTGGTCTTCGTTCCTTTGCTGGGACTGACAGGTGTTGAGGGAAAATTATTCACACCGATTGCCGTGGCGACCATCGTCAGCATGCTGGCTTCTTTTCTGGTATCGCTCACTTTGATTCCGGTCCTTTGCTCATTGCTGCTGAATCCCAAGCCAGCAGTCGCTCATCAGGACGCCTGGATTGTGCGAGTCATGAAAAGGGTTTTGCAGGCCACCGCACTAAGGATCGGCTTCGAGCATCCCTGGCCGGTTTTGGCCACGCTTGGACTGACCGTGCTCGCGGCATTCTCCCTCTACCCGAAAATGGGGAAGGATTTCCTCCCCTCCTTCAACGAGGAGACGGCGCTTATTGCGGCGACATCAGCACCTGGAACCTCCCTCGATGAAATGAACCGCATCTCGGATGTCATCGAAGAGCAAATACTCTCCGTGCCCGAAGTGCAGAAAGTCGGCCGCCGCCTTGGGCGAGCGGAACGCGGCGACCATGTGGTTCCCGTCTCGACCGCCGAATTCGATGTGGATTTCCGCACACCTGGGAGTGAGGAGAAGGCGCGCTCCCGCCAGGAAATTCTCGACGACATCCGCACCAGGGTGAAGTCGGTTCCCGGCGTGTTTGCTGTGGTCGGAGGCCCGCTCGCCGATCGCATCGGGCACATGATGAGCGGCGTCTCCGCGCCAGTGGCCATCAAGGTCTTTGGCCCCGATCTCGACACCCTTCGAGATATCGGCACGCAGATTCAAACCCTCGCGAAGAAAATTCCCGGCTTTGAGGATGCCAAGCTCGACCAGCAATCCTTGATCCCGCAGCTGCGGATCGAGCCCGACCGCGAACGCTGTGCGAGCTACGGGATCGCACCTGGAGACCTCAACAACCGCATGAGCACACTCATCGGGGGCAAGGAAATCGCCGAACTGCGGGAGGATCAGCGTGCCATCAACCTTGTGCTCCGCCTTCCTCTGGCTTGGCGGGACTCGCCGGAACGCATCGCCCAACTTCCCATCCAAGCCGACAGTAACCGTTACTTTCCTCTGAGCGCCGTGGCAGATGTGCGCGAAGCCAAAGGCCCAAATGTGATCTTCCGCGAAAATGGCCAGCGTCGCTTTACCATCGCCATCAAGCCGAGCGTGCGCGATGTGGGCGCGCTTGTGAACAAGCTCCAGAGCGAGGTTTCCGCGAAAGTGAAGCTCCCCGAGGGCTACTTCGTCACCTACGAGGGCGAATTCCAAGCCCAGCGCGATGCCACTTGGCGCATAGCCATTCTCAGCCTCGGCGTTTTCTTGGTAGTCGTCTTCCTGCTCTACGGATATTTCCAAAGCCTCTCACTGGCGCTTCAGGTTTTGCTCAACATCCCGCTCGCCCTCCTTGGAGGATTAGTCCTCACCTGGCTGGTCATAGACAACATCAGCATCGCCACACTGGTCGGATTCATCGCTGTCGGAGGCATTGCCGCCCGAAACGGTATTATGATGCTCTCGCACTACCTGCACCTCATGCGCCACGAGGGCGAAGGATTCACCCGCCAAATGGTCGAACGGGGCACACTGGAGCGAATGGTTCCAGTCCTGATGACAGCACTCTCCGCCGGCATAGCGCTCCTGCCATTTGTTCTGGCAGCGAATGAGCCAGGCAAGGAAATCCTACATCCGGTCGCAGTCGTCATTGTCGGCGGACTCATCTCATCGACACTCCTTGATTTCCTGATTACGCCTTTGATTTTTTTCAAATTCGCCAAATCGTCCGCCCTGCGCGCCATCACGCGCCAAGCCGCTGCTTCACAATAAAATCTCAACCACACCCAAACATGAAAACCACACGCATCCTGCCACTCGCCATCGCCGTCCTTAGCTCGCTCACGCTCCATGCGGGGCCAAACCATAGCCATGAAAAGAAAGAACCAGGCCCGAACGGCGGACGCATCCTGACCTCCATCGAACCGCACGCGGAATTCCTCGTCACGGCAGACCGCAAAGTCCAGATCACCTTTGTCGATGATAACGAGAAAGCCATCGCCCCCGCCGAGCAAGTCATCGCCGTCACGACCGGCGAGCGCTCCGCGCCTGTCAAAATGACCTTCGCCAAAACCGACACAGCCTTCCTCTCCGAGCAAACCGTCCCCGAGGGAAACAACTTCCCGGTCGTCGTCCAAATCAAGCCCAGCCCAGACGCCAAAGCGATGGTCGAAAAGTTCACGCTCAACCTCTCGAATTGCCCAGATTGCAAACTCGCCGAATACGCCTGCATTTGCTCACACACGCATTGAGGCAAGCGGGCGGCGTGCCCCTCGAACTCGGCGCCGGTAACATCCACGATTGAGAGAACCACGGCCACCTCTTCGCGCCCCCGCGCGGAAGCGCGATTCGTGAATCTGGGAGGGTCCATCGTCCCGCATGACCCATTTTTCAGCCGCGAAGCGGCGTCCGATGGGAAGCATCACTGTCTCGGTCGTGGCGGCGCACGGCGTGATGGGTGCAATGCGGCGTGATGGCACTGTCGTTCAGTCTTGGGTCAAGCCGGAGGTTGACCCTCCAAGGGTTTGCGCGCTGCCGCGCGGGGTTGCAAGACTAATCGTTTTCGATGACCCAATCAGCTTTGGGCAGGAAGAACTGCCACTCAGCCTGAGAACATTTGCTTGCTGTCCACCGCGTAGGGTGCTTGCTTGAAAAGAGTGAAGCGGCCGCATGCTGTAACATGCGACCGCCTCGGGTTGCGCGGATGAGAAGGCACCGCGATCACCTTGGCAGGTTTTGCCTGCCGGGCTGGTCCTCTGGCCGTCTTCGCCTACTCTGCCAGCACAGTTCCGGGCTCGGTCTTTTTCACGCGGCTGAGTCCGGACTGTTTGGCGGAGCGAACGACATAGCCGATGGCACCGTAGAGCGGGGAATCCTCTCCATGCTCGGGCGCGGCCTTGATGGCGTTGACGATACGAAGATACTTCTCGCTCAAGGCGTTCTCTGTTGCATCACGCAGGATGACTTTGGCCACGCGATCTTGGTCCGCTTTCACAATGGAAGCACGGATTTCGTTCGCAGGCTCAACCATCGCACGGAACCCCTCCAGGGTCAGACCAGCAAAGGTCATCTCCGGAGCGATCTCGCCCCACGAATGCAGAAGCTTGCTCGATTTCTCAGTGATATTTCTCATTTTTCACCTCCTTCATGTTGAGTGTTGGTCTTGTTTTCCTCGCCGTTCCGGCACCTGCCGGGGGTGGAAATTTGTTAAAAAAACGCGCCGCCCGCTCATTTTAAAATCTCCTGTTTGGCAAGCCCTGGGACAAATCCCTCCGCCAGTTCCAGAACCTTTTCCTCAGGAAGCAGCTTTTCCACTATGGCCCGCCTCAGGAGGAGTTCAAATCGTCTTAGTTTCTCGGAATACGGGGCATCCACCTCGCCGCTCTCCTTCCGGCTCTTGACCCACGCCAAGCGCATCCGCATGGCGGTGGTCTCGGCGATGCACTCCAGATCGACCGCACGGGCTATTACAGCCTCGCCCTCCACGCCGAAATAGTCCGCCAGCGCCCGGATTTCCTCCAGAGCCACATGGCGCCGCCGCGCCCCGAGCATCTCGCGGAAATGCCCATCTGGCATCAAAAGCGAGCGGGCGAGCTTCCCGCACAGGGACGGCCAGTCTTTGATCGGAAACTCCCTCAAACCATCCTCCCAGACCATGTGGGCCAGTTCCTTCGCCGCCCGCAGCCGGATTTTTCCATTCGCCAGGCTTTGATTCAGCGCCACCACCAACCTCGGACCGCATGTGCCAGCCGTTCCCTCGAAAGTTTCCGGCCCCTCGTAAAGAAACACCAGGACTCCCTGTTCCTCCAAGAGACCAACCATCGACGCGATCGGCCCCCTGCTCAACCCCAGAGCCTGCCGCGCCTCCTCCACACACTCCTCGGTCTTCGCATAGACATTCACACCGCGCCCACCCTTCCAGAGTGACTTCGCCTCCGGCGCGCCAAGAAGATCATCCAACTCCGCATGGCGGGCATAATACTCCTCCGCCGCATAGCGCTGCTCAGGTCCGTTCTGGTGCAAAAATGCAGGCCCGAATTTGAAAAGGGCGACAAAGTTGTGTTTGCCCAGCTCCTTCGTGAAATACTCCGGCGGCAATTCCAGCGCCTGGCAGAGCGCGGCCAGAACCTCCGGGCTCGGGGAAATGATCGCGTTCTCATACTTGCTCAACGCCATCGTGGAAACTTTTCCGCCCGACCGTGCCGCAAGCTCGTTCAATGTCCACCCACGACGCATCCGCGCTTGGCGCAAACGCACCGCATAGGCTCGACCGGGATTGAAATTCGCATGGATCATGGTTTACAGAAAATCATATTTTTTATATTTGTTAAGCGCAAGGGATTTTTTGATATCTTCCCTGCTGCACCTCCTGCGACTGCGGGCAAGCTTGATTGCGTTACAAAAATAGACCCACTTTATACTTCAAGAAACCCACTCTTCATTCATTGTCCATGTCCGTTCCCGATGCACACTCGACGCTTTTTAGCATGCCCTCAGCAACTCGCTTTTCGCACCTTCCGCGCTGCCTACAGACGCGCCTCGGAATCCGAAGCCATGCCTGACTCTCATTTGCTCGCCAACGACCACCCCGTAGAAGCATGAAAAGCAGGATGGATCTCCACCAGCACCACGCCCTCACGCAGCGGGCCTTGGAACTTGGCAGAAGCAATGATCCACTCAGCGTGCCGGAGCTCACAGACATGCTGCAGATGCCTTCAGCAGAGATTCGGCGGCTTGCAGCCTCCGCCTTGGCCAAGCTGGCCGATTTCGGCGCGGATGCGCCTTCTGCCGTCGCCTCACTGGCACCTCTCGCCCTTGGCGACCCTCATCCCCAGGTTCAGCAATATGCCTTGAAAGCACTCAAGTGCTATGGCGCCGCCGCCCGCGAGCACCTGCATGATCTCGACGATCTCGCCGCCAATGAAGGAAAGAAAGATTACATCCGCAGGGCCGCCCACTCCGCTGCCAGTGCCATTCGTGAAGCCATCCGCCTTCAGGCAGCCAATGCACAGCACCGCT
>JBIKUM010000356.1:0-2746 GCA_044347585.1 Terrimicrobiaceae bacterium | reverse complement strand
GCGTGCCAGGTCAGGCGCGGAGCATCACAGTGATCGTTCCGCCCGAATCTTTGCCTCCCTTGAAAGGCATCCAGCGCTAACCTTATCCATCTATGCCCAACGAAACCAACAAACCACCCCGCAAGCCAGGCGGCTGGAGCGCCGCCCGCAAACATCTCGCGGCATGGGACACGCCCGCGCTGCTCGCCCTCGTGAAAGACCTTTACGACTCAGCGGCCGAGAACCGTCATTTCATCCACGCTCGCTGCCAGGCGGAGGATGGCGGTGGCGAGGTGCTGGAAACTTATCGGAGCAAGATCGTGGAGCAGTTCTTTCCCAAGCGAGGTTTCGGCAAGCTCAAGCTGGCAGAGGCGCGCAAGGCCATTCGCGATTTCCGCAAGGCCACAGGCAACATCCCTGGGACGGCAGAGCTGTTGATGACCTATGTGGAGAACGGGGTGAGTTTCACCAACGAGTATGGAGACATTGACGCACCGTTTTATGACAGCGTGGAATCGGTGCTGGACGAACTGGCCAAGCTACTGCGCGCTGACGCGCGTGACCTGTATCCGCAATTCCGGGACCGACTCGCAGACATTGAGGAGAAGACTGATGGCATCGGCTGGGGATTCCACGACTTTATCGCCGAAGTTGTTGGAGAACTTGAGGACGAACTCGGCGAACCACAGGGGGGCGACGCCGTTTGAGCGGCGTCAGGCTAAACTCCAAAATGGATTTCAGACAGAATTTACATAATTTAAAAAAACTTTATAAAGTATTTTATATAAATGTTTTATATGAATTTATGTCAGCTTTCATTCTTTGTAACCTATTCTGTAAATTCTGTTAATTCTGTCTAAAAGTTCTTAAAAATTCGAAATCTGGACTTCAGGCCAGAAGTTTTCTGGCCGTCGCGATGGTTTCGATGTCTGCCGCAGATTTGTCGCGGCGGATGCGGGTGATGCGTGGGAAACGGAGGGCGAGGCCGGAGGGGTGACGGGGGCTTTCGCGGATGGAGTCGAAGGCGATTTCGAGGACGACGAGGGGTTCGACTTCGATGCGGTTGCCGGTTTGTGAGAGGGCGGTGGAGAGGAATTTGTCGGTGAGGGCGGCGATTTCGGGGTCGGTGAGGCCGGTGTAGGCTTTGCCGATTGTGGCGAGGGCGCCAGTTTTTTCATCGCGCACGGCGAAGGTGTAGTCGCTCAGGACGCCGCGTCGTTTGCCGTGGCCGTATTCCACGGCGGTGACGACAACATCGAGTGTGGCGAGGCGTTTTTTGAGTTTGATCCAGGCGAGACCACGGCGGCCGGGTTGGTAGGGGCTGGCGGAGTCTTTGATAAGGAGCCCTTCGTGTCCGGCGGAGCGGATGTCGCGGAAGTGGGCGTCGATTTCTTCAGCACTGGCGGCGTGGAGGATTTCGGCATGGCGCAGAGGCGGCGGCAGGCTGAGTCCGTGCAGGAGTTCGCGGCGGTGATGGAGTGGCTCGCGGAGCAGGCTCGTGCCATCGAGTTGAAGGATGTCGAAAATCAGGCAGGCGACGGGTATGGCGTCCGCAAGAAAGAGGTCGGCTTCTTGGCGGCCGAGGCGTTTTTGGAGTTCCTGGAAGGGCAGGGGACGCCCGTCCCGCCAGGCAAGAATCTCGGCATCCATAATGGCTTCGCGGCCGAGTTGCGCCGCCGCTCCTGCTATCTCAGGGAAGGTGGAGGTGATCTCCTTGAGGTCACGGGTGAAAATCTCCGTGCGCTTTGTGTTCGTGTGGATTTGAGCCCGAATGCCGTCGAACTTCGGCTCGATCCAGAGCGAGGGAATCTCCGCAAACCGTGCGCGGACTGCGGTGGCGTCGGGTTCGGGGGATGCCAGCATGCACTTGACCGGTTGGAAGAGCCGCATCGCCCGCTCGTGGAGGCGGCGGTTGCGTGCCATCACGGCCACGAGTCCCAAGTCGGCGCAGAACATATTCGCCTCACGAACCTCGCCGGGATCGGCTTGGAAGGCTTCCGCGATACATTCCTCCAGCAAGCCCTCTTTGAGACCGATGCGCAGGTCGCCGGAGAGGATTTTCACGAGAAACTTCGCCGCAACGGGAGGTGTGGATTGGAAGAAATGGGCCAGAATTTCGATCTTGGCCACGCCCAAGCGGGCTGAACGCAGGTCTTCCAGAAGTGTGGCAATCTCGGATAGTGCGGGGTTTGCCGAGCCGTGGCGTGTGGCCATGACGGTTTCCGCCGTGAGGCCACTCTCGTTGATGCCGCGAGCGAGTGGGCGGTATTCGGCTTCCGGCATTCCCGAGGCCTTGATGAGGGCGGCGCGGATAATGGCTCTGCCTGCTTGGTGGGGTGCGGGGTTCGTGGAGGAAAATGCGGCGCCCGAGAGCCAGAGTGCGGCGAGGCGCAGATCGGTTTCTTGCAACTCCTGAAAGTATGCCGAAACGAGTTGGATTTTGGCCTGCTTGCCTGTGAGGGCTGCAATCTCTTCGCCGACCGAGCAGAATCTTAGGAATCCCGTTGTGGCCGGTTGAACGGGGCTTGGCTTGGCTGGCGCTTGGGGACGGGGAATCTGAATTGCCAAATCCAGTTGGTTCGGCCCTGTCAGCGCCCAAGCCTCGATGCCGCGCGCGCGGAGGTCGGCGGCGAATTCCGACGCGAAACCATGCAGGGTCAGCACGCGCTTGGGGGCGACATTTTCCACATGTCGCAGCAGGTCGTCATAGCCCGCATGGTCGGAGAGCGGGAAGGCGGCATCGCAACGCATGCGGTGGATGGCGCCG
>JBIKUM010000523.1:0-2746 GCA_044347585.1 Terrimicrobiaceae bacterium | reverse complement strand
ACGGCAAAGGTCGGCCCGGAGGGAGAAGTCGCAAACACCTGCCGGATCTCGGTCGCGTGATCCGGCCTGGCGCGCAGACACAGGCTCAGGTACTCATCGCCATCGTCCTGCGGAAATACAGCGCCGCATTCCGCGTAGAGCGCGAATGGATCGGCCTGCTTTTGTTCGTCAGTTTCGGGGCGTTTGGTTGGCACGTAGATCAAGACTCCTTCCAGCGGTGCCTTGGGCTGACCCACCTCACGCAGAGCCAGCAGCGCCGCCTCACGGCTTTCGATGCTGCTTTTAGACGCATCCACCACCCGCACCTTGTCGGCCGCCAAGTCGAAACACTGCTCGCGGTAGCGCTTGTCGGCGTCATACACCACCAGCGCGCCCGCCTGCTTCAAGCGGGGGCGCAGCACGCTCTCGCGGATAAATTCAGCAATACTCATGAGCACCTCACACCAAGGCAGCCGTAACAGCGCCTGCAAATTTCTGAAAGCTGCGAGAGGTATTGTTCGGTGGGTTCATGTGAACCGCCACTGATCTCGAAAGCTCCACCTTGCGCAGGCCTGTGCTGAAGTAACCTGCTTTCTTGAGTACGCGTTCCAATGCCTCCCACGTCCCGCCAGCCACTGCATCCGGGTCGCGAAACCCTGCTTTTTGCGGCAGCGTCTCTGGCGCACGTGGGTAAGCTGCCCGCACCGCAGACCAATCACCGAAGAACCAGGCCTCTAGTTCTTCAATCGCGATGCGGTTTACCACCTGAAAACACTGGCCATTGTCCGCAGCCGTTTTGGTCAGTAAACCTGCCACTGCAGCCATATTCTCCAGCTCAGCTTTCAGCGCAATGCAATCATCGTCGTCCCGATCCACCAACACCAAAATGCGCCAATTCGCTGGCAACCAGCTCGCGTAGCCACGAAGTCGTTCAGGCGCTTTTTTCAGCAGATCATCCTTGCATTGAAAACGAATGATCTGGAACTCGATATCGCCGAGCAGCTTGGGCAGCAATAGCTCCAATGCCGCTTCCATCGAAAACTCTTCGACGAAAACAATGAGTTTTTCCAGCATCAGCCACGCCCCTTTTTGGCAGCACGCGGAGCACCCTGATTTACCAAAGGATCACCAAGGCCAAAATGCCCCTCCATCCACAGGTGTCCCAAGCTGGCTCCAGCCTTGATGAACTCGGGAATACCTTGGATATCGCAAGCGCGCACCGCCTGGGTAAAACCCTGCTCATCGCGGTACAGCACTCGCACCTCTTCGGCACGCATGGCATTGAGCAAAAAAGGCGAGTGGCTGGTGATCAGCAACTGCGAATGTTCGGCGGCCGCACGGCACTCTTCGGCCAACTCAGGCAGCAATCGGGGATGCAGGAAATTCTCGGGCTCTTCGATGCCAATAAAACGCGGCGGTTCCGGGTCGTAGAGCACTGCCAAATAGGCCAGCATCTTCATGGTGCCGTCGGATGCAAATTTGGAGAGCACCGGCTGCTCAAACGGTGCATCTTTGATCTGCAAGAGCAGCCGGCCATCCGGCATGGGCTCGGCCTCGACCCGCTCCAGGCGCGGGATGCGCGCACGCAGGACGGAGAAAATATGCTCCAACCGTTCAGGATGCTGCTCCTTCAAATACTGGATGACATTCGGCAGATTTTCTCCACCCTTGCTCAAGCGTTCTTGCGGCCCGGCTTCCGGTTGGTTGCGCGTAGAGTCGA
Organism: Terrimicrobiaceae bacterium; assembly: GCA_044347585.1. Taxonomy (GTDB): domain Bacteria; phylum Verrucomicrobiota; class Verrucomicrobiia; order Chthoniobacterales; family Terrimicrobiaceae; genus UBA967. The sequence continues at coordinate 1,047 of JBIKUM010000523.1, read as the reverse complement.
TAGAGAGGTAAGACACATACCAATCAGTAATGAACTCGCGCAATGCAGCCACACGCGGGTGTTCTGCCAATTGACCCAGCGTATTCACCGCAATCAGGTCGGATGAGCGCAGCGCAGTGTCTTTTCGTTGGTCTTCCGCATCGGGCAGCTCACCACTGACTGCGCGGCCCACACCCTTGCGAAATTCCAAAAAGCGAAATGGTTGTCCGCGTGTGCCGCGCCGCCATTGCAGCCATTCCTCCACCACTTCCGGGCCTTTGGCACCTTCGTCGAGTGCTAGGTGGTAGGTGATGATGGGGTCCTTCGGTTGCTCTCGGTATTTCAGCTCAAATACGATGGGGCCGCTTGAGCCTCGCGTTTTCAGTTCTTTACCTCGACCGCGCCGATCCCAGGCGTGGCGCAAGCCAAACTGAAAACATTCAGACAAAAAATTGAACACATCGAAGATCGTGGATTTGCCGCTGCCATTGGGACCGAGCAGCACCGTCATTGGCGTCAGGTTATCCAGATCGACCTTACGCAATGCTCGATAGTTTTCGACCCGCAACGATTCGATACGGGGGATGCCCCGCTTCTTTGTGGCTTTCATTGGCTTAATCATTAACTTCCCTCCGAATTCTTTTTACCACGCGCCTTTTTCGGTTTTGCCTCGGGCTCGATGTACAAATCCTCCAGACCATGCGCGATGGCGAGCGACTTGTCGGTCTTGCACTTCTCTCGAACACGCGCGGGCCAGTAGTTCATGGCCAGGTGCGCCCAGTCGTAGTCGCCCTTCTCGAGCTTCGTCCAGGTTTCCTTCAAGACTTTCTGCCAGGGCTTGTGGCGGAATAGGGGCCACAGCGGAGCAGCGCTGATCTGCACGCCGTCGTCGTGGTTTGGCTTGTAGGTGGGTGCGAGCTTGAGCAGGGTGTCGCGCAGCTCGATCAGCTCCAGCTCAAAGGCTTGCAATGCCTCGAACTGCTTTTCGTCGTCGCGACTGCGGGCAGAACCCTTGTTGCGCAGAGCTGTCACGTCAGCGCCGACTTGTTTGAGCTTCGGATCGACGAA
>JBIKUM010000355.1:0-2749 GCA_044347585.1 Terrimicrobiaceae bacterium | reverse complement strand
GTCCCGTGGAGAACTTCATTTTCAATTCGTTGACGGCTACAGCCTCCACTGCACTGTCTTCACGGCAGATTCCTTTTCTGGCACCCTCATCGAAACCGACGAAGCCCTTCCGATCTGGACGCCGATCGATCAGATTCCCTACCACGAAATGTGGGCCGACGACATCCACTGGCTACCCGGCGTGATCGCGGGCGGAGCCTTCCGCGCTTACTTCCACTTTGATGGCGACACGATGCTCTCCAAGCATGTCCAGTGGCATTCGCCCGCACCGTTCACAGCCTCATGCGAGATATGAAAACCCCCTCTGCAAAAATGCCCGAGACCGCCTTGGAAGAAGCCCAAAACATGGTAAACGCCTTCCCGGGCCAAGAAACTTTTCTCTTCGGCATTCTCGAGCGCCAGTTGAACATCCTCCACCAACGCTCCCAAGTCGTCATCGGCTTCGCTGCCGTCGCCATCACCACCACTGGATTCTCCGGCCGGCTCATCGCCGGCACAAACTTCCATGCTCAGACCCTGATCATCCTGTCCCTTGCGATCATTCTCCTCTCCTGCATCTGGATCTTCATCCGCGTCCTCGCCGTAAAATGGGTCCTCACCCGCTGCATCCAGCCCGAACTTACGCAAACCCTCGCCGCCATCATCACCTGCCGCGACTCCAAAACCGCAGCCTACCGCGTCGGCTCCATCGGCGTCTTCCTCGGCCTCGCCATCTACTCCGCCGCCCTCGCCATCATGCTCCTCAACCCCACTCCCCTCACAATCCCCATCCGCTAAAAATCAAACCCCACCAAGCGCGGCAGCGCGCAAACCCTTGGAGGTTCAACCTTTGCTTGACCCAATACTGAACCGCTCCGTCCCCACGCCGTCCCGTTCCCATCACGCCGCGTAGACCATTCCCAGCATCCGTAGAAACGCCGCTCTGCGGCTGAGAAATGGGACATGCGAGGACGATGTCCCTCCCAGATTCACGATCCGCGCGAGGCGCGAAAGAGGGGAGCACGGTCGTCCCGACCGTGAAAGACACAGGCGAGGCAACCTCATCGATACCCTCATAGCGCAAATGAAACCCGCGCCGCAGCGTGTTTGAAAAACAAAAAAAACCTTGCGGACGCACTCGAACAGAGGCTTTGTAATATTCTTCAGACTCTTTCCGAAACGACTCGGAAGTCCCGGCAACCAGACACATCCAATCCACCCGAGAATTCATGGAAATCCCAGCCCCATCAGGCACACCGGCAGTCCGACCACTCGCCCGGTTTCCGCACGGCTTCAGCCTCATCGAGGTCACCATCGCGATGGGGGTTGTTTCTTTTGCATTGATCGCTCTTTTTGGCCTGCTGCCCACGGGGCTCACCACATTTCGATCCTCGATCGATCGTTCCGTCGCCTCACAGATCGCTCAGAACATTATCAGCCAAGCAAGGCAGACGGAATTCAGCAGTCTCAGCACCCTTGCAACGCCTGCTGGCTCGCCGAAGAAATTCACCGAGGATGGTGACGAAACCACTGACGCCACCAAGACGATTTATGTCGCGAAGGTCGAGGTGGAGACGCAAGTGACCCTGCCAGCTGCCACGGTAGTTCCCAATACCAGCATGGCAAAAATCCGCGTGCGAGTTGTAAACAGCCCCAGCGGAAGTGAGGCGGCGATTACAAGCAACAGCACCAGCAGCGTTGTGCAGGATTTTAGCGCCTTTATCCCGAAAATGTGACCGCGCGCGACATGCAAATTTTCTCTCCTCAATTCAACTCTGCTCGCCTGCTCCGCTCCCGAGCCGGTTTTTCTATCCTTGAGGTCCTCGTCGCCTCGGCTGTCTTGGCCCTTCTTCTTGTCGCCATGATGTCGATGACCGATCAGGTGCAAAAAACCTACCGCTCCACACTCGGAAAAGCCGAGCAGTTCCGCGAAGCCCGTGTCGCCTTCGAGTCGATTACCCGTCGCCTCTCCCAAGCCACACTCAATACCTACTGGGACTACGATAGCCCCACGACCCCCACCAAATACCTCCGCCAATCCGAGCTCCGTTTCCTCTCTGGAAATGCATCGGGCCTTCTCTCCGGCGTCACCCCTGCCATCTCCTCCACCACCCACGCTGTCTTTTTTCAAGCGCCTTTCGGCTTCACCTCAAATTCCACTTACGGAGGCATGGAGTCCATGGTCAACACCTGGGGATATTTCATTGAATTCGGAAGCGATTCCGCCCTGCGTCCGGATCCGGTCAATACGGCCGGCGTGCCCGTGAAATACAGATTCCGACTTTATGAAATGATGGAGCCTTCCGAGACTTTGAGCCTCTACAAATACACCGGCAACAGCACGGCCAGCAAAACCTACACAGGCAGAACATGGTTTACCGATGCCTTGGATAAACCTAACCGTTCCTCCCGCGTCCTTGCGGAGAATATCGTCGCCCTCATTTTCCGGCCTCTCGAACCCGCCACACTCCCCAACACCGACCCTATCGATCTCACCAAAGACACTAACTACACTTACGACACTGCAGGGAGTGTCGCAAACATCAGGAACCAACTGCCGCCCTACATCGAAGTCACCATGGTTGCCATCGACGAGGTCTCTGCACGGCGTTTGGAAAACGGAGCCACTGCGCCAGACTTTGGGCTCACTGGTTTTTTTACCCAGACCTCCAATTACGACCAAAATCTCGAAGACCTGCGTAGGAATCTTGCCGATAGAAAAATAAACTACCGCATCTTCAAAGCCAATGTGTCGATTCAAGGCGCGAAA
>JBIKUM010000390.1:0-2750 GCA_044347585.1 Terrimicrobiaceae bacterium | reverse complement strand
CCCATCGTGCCTGCGTAGCCAAGATAGTTGACCTGAATCGGTGCCATACGCATGGCAAAGAGCCCTGGACGGCAGTTATCGGTGTGGCCCGTTAGGTCCACTGCAATATCTAGCTCTAACTCCCGAACCCGCCTTGCCGCTGCCTCATCGCCCATCCCGTGTAAGTCCACAAACGACTCAAACAAGCCCTCCATAAACTGTCTTGCCGTCCCCTCCACCTTCGGCCCAATCGATAAACCCACCAACTCCACCACGCCTCGATCGTGCGATTGCAGCAAACCACTCAATAGCTGCGACACCGGGTGATTCTTATAATCGGCCGAAAAATACCCCACCCGTATCCGCCTACCCCTCACTCGCCGCTTTAAATCGCCCAAATGACTTAGGGGAGGAAAGCGCTGCCGTGTCCATTGCTCCGCGATAAAGTGCTGATCGGAGGGATCATCTTTTAGCAAGGCAAGCGCAAGGGGTGTTAGCGACTCATCAAGCGGATCGCTTCGTGAACACTTGATTGCTTCATCAATGGGTAAGTGCTCCCAAGCGAAAAGCTTCAATGAAGCAATCGACCTGTAAGCGAGCAAATAACCCTTGGAAATGACTAAAGGATCAAGCCCTAAGGCTAACTCAAAATCAGAGAGCGCCAACTGCCACTGCTGCTTAAGGTAGAAGAGCTTTGCACGCGATACGTAAAGACTTGCAGCAGAGCCCTTCTCAAGTGCCTTGCTTAGAAGCTCTTCAGCTTGCTTAGGACTGCCTGCATCGATCAAGATGTAGGCCAGATTCTGTACATCCTGCGCAAATCCACGCCTTGTAACAGCCTGCTTTAAGAGCTCAATTGCCTCACTGAACCTAGCCTGCCGACTTCGCAATACACCAAGATTTGCAATTGCATCGATATCTTGAGGGTTTAGCTCTATCGCTCGAGCGAGCGCCGATTCACCCTCAACCAAGCGATTAAGGCCTATGAGGGATAAGCCTTCAACGACGAGTAAGGTTGAACACCTCTTGTTGGAGAGATCAACACGCCTGCAAACCTCAATCGCCTTGAAAAACTCACCCTGACGATAAAGCTTGGTTGCAAGATCGATTAAGGAGCTAGGCGACCCTTCAGACCGCCTAGCTCCACGCTTCACTCTAGCTCGAACCATTCGGTGGCGCCAAAATCGGTTTTCGATAAGCCTCCGAATTCTCCTTAACTTTACGGAAAAGGTCAGCTGCCTGATCGCTCTTTACCAATCCGATATTTGCGATTTGATAATCGGAAAGTGCATTAGCAAGCGCAGGCACTGATTCGAGGAACCTGCTCGGAGATGCCAGTTGGAGCGGTTCAACACTCGATTCACCGCTAGGGTTCGAATCGAGATAGCTCGAAAGTGCATTTCCAAGCTCGGAAGCTTTAGTGTCGGAGGGGTTAGCTTGGGAAAGACTCACTTCAACACCCGCAAGCTGAAGTGCGAACTGACTATCCTTTGATGGACTTGGAGATGTATCTCCGCCAATCCCCCCGCCACCTTCAGGTTTCATATAAATCGGGGAAAAATCACCACTATAGAAAGCTACTTCGTCTGTAGCATTAAAGACCCCAAGTGAAATATGTCCAGCATAACCAGAGTTTCCGGCAACATCGGTCACGACGGCCCTAAATACCCAAATACCTGTAGCTCCAAGCGTGACTGAGTAATCCTGGCCTACAGTAAATAAACCACCATTGAACGTAAACCCTGATCCAATAGGCTCAAAACTCGTTATGGATAGGTTACCTGGAGGATCGACCTCGAAAAACAAAGCGGAGCCAGATTCCTCACCAACAACATCCAAGGTAAAGCTAGCATCAACTAACTTACCTGCTAACACGCCATCAATAGGATCCCATCCACTTCCGGAAATACTAATCGAGATCCCACCGGAAGCCGGCGGCGTGACGTCATACACCATCGAGACAAAATCGCCCGCTTGCGTGTTGCCCGCCACGTCCGTGGCTAGCATCCGGAAACTGTACGTCCCCTCAGCCCCCAGCGTCAGGCTAGCCGATCCAGGCCCTACCCCTGTGGTCGTCACCGTCAAGGCCGCATAGCCCACACTCAGCGCGCTCGCCCCCGTCACATCAAACCACTGCCCATCGTTGTTGCGCTGCACCTGCAGCACCTGCGTCAGCACACCCCGGTTATCAACGGCCTGCGTGGCGTTGGTCAGCGTGAAGCTCGCATCGTTGTGGATCCGATCACTTGTGCTGAACCCCTGATCATCAAGCGCTCCAAGCACCGGGATGTACACCGTGGGCGGCGTCACGTCATAGCCCATCGTCACGAAACTGGTCGATGCCTCCGAGTTACCCGCCACATCAAACACCACCGCACGGAAGCTGTAGTCGCCCTGCGCACCAACCGTCACCGAGCCCGCTGCATTAAACGTCAGCGCCGCATAACTGCCTGCCTCCAGCCACGAGCTGCCATCTGTCCCCTGCACCTGCCACGTCCGCTTACTCGCATCCAACCCACTACCACTAAGACCATCGCTTTCACCCGCAAGCGATAGCGTGAAGGTGTTGTCATTGCTAATGCGATCTGCATTCGGATCCGTCAAACTGCTCGCTTCAATCCCCAGCGTCGCCCCCGCAAACGAAGGCGGCGTGACGTCATACACCATCGAGACAAAATCGCCCGCTTGCGTGTTGCCCGCCACGTCCGTGGCTAGCATCCGGAAACTGTACGTCCCCTCAGCCCCCAGCGTCAGGCTAGCCGATCCAGGCC
>JBIKUM010000448.1:0-2759 GCA_044347585.1 Terrimicrobiaceae bacterium | reverse complement strand
GCTAGGGCTTGCACCATCGTGTCGTGAATGCGGGTGGTGGGGATGTCGATGCCCAAATCATGGCGGATGACCGTGCGGTCGAAATGGGAATTGTGGAAGACAAAGGTGCATTCCGTATCGGCCAAGGCAGCCGCTAAGTCTTTAGGCATCAACGTGGACACGGTGCGATCCCATACTTGCACCGGCCCATCGTCCAAGGCGTAAGCCCACAGCGTAACTTCCACGGTCTCTGCGTAGCGGTGCGTCCCGTGCGCGATCGGCGTGGGGGAGTAAGTCTCTACGTCCGACCAACAAACACGGGAACCCAGGGTCATGCGCTTGGCTGTTCTTTGTTTAGCGGCGGCTCCCCCGTGGTTGGTGGGAGAGCCGCAACGCTTTAGGTTTAAGGGGCTAGGCTTAGGATTTCGTCCCGATAGTAAACCGGAATCCGCCCGAACAGTTTGTATTGGTGGGTGACGAACATAAACCCGATAGCTTCCGCAGTCGCTAACCGTGTCTTCACTTCGCTGTATGTTTTGGTCAACAACATGGCTAAAACAACTCCGCAGCGGCTTCAGTACCGGCGGACAGGTCTTCAAATTCGTCATCTGAAACGGTGCCACTACCCCCACCAAAGCCTTGGCCATCCGACAAGAACTGCACACCACGAAGTTCAGCGTTAATGCGTTTCCCTGTAGCGTTGTCCTGCGCCCAAAGCGCGATGCTCGCCACAACAAAGCATCCTGCGTAAGGTTTGCCATCTTCCGCTGTCAATACCGTTTTGTTGGTGTCCATCACCCGTGGGCGGATTTTGTTCCGTGCGTTGATAAAGAAGTTGCCTTCAAAACCGTCGAGGTGCGCTTTGGTCTCCCCTTTGTGCAACGCCAGTTTGTCAGTCGCAGCGAGTTGTTTAATAATCTCTGGTGCGCGAGCGCCCCATTTCTCTTTGGCCACGGTTGCGATAGCTTCATTAACCTCTGCCAGTTGCGGGTGATTAGGGGGCAAGATGAAGGTGGCGGAGAATTTTGGGTCGCTGCCTTGGTATCCTTCTGCTTTGAACAACACGGGGAAGGCCAAGCGCACGTTTTTGATTTTCAAGATCATTGGTTTTTCCTTTAAGGTTTGGTTAGAAAAGTACTGGCAAATCTGTTAGACTTTCGTCTTCAAAATCGTCAGCGGGCAGTGGCGCGACATACGCAGGACGTTTGTCGCTCTCCAAAGCAATGTGAGGTTTCCCATCGCTTTGGGTAATCAGTGGAAGCACCTTCGCCCAACGCTTGGGACTTTTGGCTTTGATAAGCTTCTCTGCTTTTGTTGGGGAGATAAGCTCAAAAGAATACATTTCTGCTTGCTTGTACCTCATGGCTTTGAGGGCAGCTTCGGCTTCGGCTTTGTCTAGCCACGCTCTGTTGCCTTTTTTACCGTCAACCAGCTTGTAGCCAGGTAGGTGTTCACCCGCCAACAAGCGGGCTTTGGCTTCCCCACCAACGGCCTCTGCCCATTTCCCCACCAGATCAAGCAATGCAAATTGCTTGGCCAACAGAGCGTTGTCTTCAGGGGGTGGGGCTACGGTCGCCACGGTCACCTCATCGGTGATGATGTCAAAGTCATCGAACACTGTGTCAAAGATGAAGTCACGAAGCGCGGGGCAAGTTGCTTTGGCTTTGCACCAGTGGCATTGCTTCGCCCCTGGGTTGAGAGGGGCGTCAACGTCTGTTGCTGCCACCGCAGCTGGCTTAACACAGCTCCCGAAGTCCAGCAGGTCAGCCAAAGAGATGACGTGCTCACTGGTGTGCTGCAGACGTGGTTGGTGGATGGTCAGGCGCACTGTCTCAATGTCATAAAACAAGTTCACCAGTTCGTAGGCGCCCAGAGCGTAAAGCATTAGCTGCTCGTTGTCCCCTGCGTCCACCCGCACCCCTCTGCCGTATTTCAGATCGTCAACGTTAAGCTCTTTCCGATCGGGGAACACCACGATCGCGTCACTGGTGCCGAAGCTATCTGGCTCACCGGAATAGACGGAGAAGTCTACCCGTTGCTCAACCATCAACACGCCGCCACCTTTGGTCTTGGAAGTGATCGCGTCAACATACTCCTGAACATAATCGGCCATCTCTTCCGTGACTTCCCACGAGCTAGACGTCTGCTTGTCACGGCTTAAGACTTTGATGATCCGGCCTAGATACGCCGTAGCGTTTAGCCCTTCGTTCAGGCACAGCGCCGCGAGTTCGTGCGCTGCTGTGCCTTCGTCTGCGTATTCAGAGGAGGTGTCAGGGAACCCTGCTTCCTCTCTCACAGAGCCAGGGCAACGCATCCACCGGTGCGCACCACTTGGTGACAAGCGCGAGTGTCCTGTCTGGTCGGTTGGGGTATGTTCCATTGGTTTGGTTTTCTCTAAGCTTCGAGGTGGGATTTGGCCGTTTCAATGAATGGGCCGTATTGCTCTGGCTTCAAGTCACGCCCGTTTGCCGCCCCGAAAGCCGCGAGCACGTTTATCAAAAGGTCTTTGCCTTTTTGTGCCGCCAAGTCAGCTGCAGCATCCGCCACGTTTTTGTAAGAGAACAAAGTCCACCCGCACTCCTCTGCCGTAGCTGCAGGTGCTGCAGGTGCTGCAGGTGCTGCAGGTGCTGCAGGTGCTGCAGGTGCTGCAGGTGCGGGGGTTGCCTTTGCTACTTTAGCAGGCTCTACTGCTTTGACTGGTTGCGCCACCGTTTGCAATTTGTGGGGGGTGGTGCCAATGTTGTTGACGAACTCAACAAGCGCCTCAAGCGTTGGCAAGG
>JBIKUM010000354.1:0-2769 GCA_044347585.1 Terrimicrobiaceae bacterium | reverse complement strand
CCCCAAACGCTCGGCATCCGCACCATCCTCAACGGCGAAACCGTGCAGGACTGGAACACCAATGACATGATCTTCAGCGTGGCCCAGATCATCGAGTTCCTCAGCGCCAGCAACACCCTGCCACCCGGAACGGTCATCCTCACTGGAACACCACACGGCGTTGGCATGGCATCCAAGCCCCCGCGCTGGCTCAAAGCAGGCGACCAAGTCACCATCGAAATCGACCGCATCGGCAAACTCACCAATCCAGTCATCCTCGAGAAGGTCTGAGGTCACTCCTCTAAAAAACGCACGAACCGGCAGTGGCTTGACCCTGCCGGTTCAGTTCGTTTCTAATCAACGAATACCATGAGCCACACTCCATCGCCCATCGATTCCTTGCGCGACATCCTGCGCCCCGATCAGATCGTCACGGAAAAGGTGGATACCATCCCCTATGCCTGCGACGGAACGGCGATGCTGCGCGAGGTTCCCGAGGTGGTGGTCTTTCCCGACTCGACCGAACAAGTCGTCGCCTTGGTCCGCTGGGCCTCACGCACCAGCACGCCACTCGTCACACGCGGGAGTGGCAGCGGATTGAGCGGCGGCAGCGTTCCGTCAAAAGGCTGCGTGGTGCTCTGCCTGCTCAAACTTAACAAAATCCACGAACTCGACGCGGGCAACCTGACCCTGCTCTGCGATACCGGTTGCATCACGCAATCGATCGCCGATGCAGCCGAGGCGGCTGGCCTTTTTTATCCGCCGGATCCCAGTTCTTTAAAAATTTCGACCATCGGCGGAAATATCGCCAACAACTCGGGCGGCCTGCGCGGTTTGAAATATGGGGTGACGCGTAACTATGTGATGGGCCTCGAAGTCGTGCTGGCAAGCGGCGAAGTCGTCTGGATGGGCAACAAGTGCGTGAAGGATGTCGCGGGCTATTCGCTGAAGGATCTCTTCATCGGATCGGAAGGCACTCTGGGGATTATCACCAAAGTGCTGTTGCGCCTGATCCCCAAACCCGCCGCGCGCCGCACGCTGCTCGCCTCGTTCAACCGCATCGAGGACGCGGCGGAGACAGTGACAGACATCATCGCCGCAAAGATCATTCCCTGCACGCTGGAGTTTCTCGACCAAACCACCATGCGCTGCGTGGAGGACTTTGCCCGCATCGGCCTGCCGACGGATGCCGGAGCCTTGCTGCTCATGGAAACCGATGGACCCGCTTCAGTGGTTGATGAGGAGGCGCGCCTGATGTCAGAGATCGCCCGACGCCATGCCGCGCTCAATGTGGTCGCGGCGGCCGATGAACATGAGGCCGTCCGCCTCGCGACCGCGCGCCGCTCGGCCTTTTCAGCTTTGGCGCGGATCAAGCCGACGACCGTGCTCGAGGATGTCACTGTCCCACGCAGCGCGCTGGCCGTGATGGTGCGCTCGGTGGAGGACATAGCCCGCCGCCACAATCTGGTGATCGCCAATTTCGGCCACATGGGTGACGGCAACCTCCACCCGACCATCCTCACCGATGAGCGCAACGAGGAGGAAATCAAACGCGTCCACGCCGCCATGCACGAGATCTTTGGCAAAGCGGTAGAACTCGGCGGCACCATTACCGGCGAGCACGGTGTCGGCTTGGCGAAGAAAGCCGAAATGAAACTTCAGTTCAGCGACTCCAGCATTGCCCTGCATCAAACCCTCAAGCAGGCGATGGATCCGCAGGGAATCCTCAACCCGGGGAAGATTTTTTCTCCTGCGAAATAATGTCAGCCCATCTCAAGCAACTCGATGGCGACCTGCTCCAGCAATGTATGCATTGCGGACTCTGCCTGCCGACCTGCCCGACCTACATGGAGACAGGCATGGAGCGCCACAGCCCACGCGGGAGAATCTCGCTCATCCGCGCGGTGCACAGCGGGGAATTGCCGGTGGGCGAAAGTTTCGGGGACGAAATGTATCAGTGCCTCGGTTGCCTCGCCTGCGTCAGCGCCTGCCCTGCCGGAGTCCAATACGGCCCGATGTTTGAAGCCGCCCGCGCCGATATCGAAGCCTCCGGCGCACTCGATCACCCCGAGCGCAAATTCTGGCGCTGGCTCACGCTACGGCAGATTTTTTCCCATCCTTGGCAACTCCATCTGGTCGCCCGCTTGATCCGGTTCTCACAGGTCACACGGCTCGATGTTTTCTTCCGCAAACTCGGAGTGCTGCGCCGACTGCATCCGAAGCTCGCCGCACTCGAGCCACAAACCCCACGCATCTCGAAAAAGTTCTCCGATCAGCTGATCGCACCGAAGGAATCGCCAGCCACCCCGCGCCGCAAGGTCGCCATGCTGACCGGTTGTATTCAGGACATCGCATTTTCTGACATCAACCGCGACACGGTCGATGTGCTTCTGGCAGCAGGTTGCGAAGTCATGACTCCCCGCGATCAAGGCTGTTGCGGTTCGCTACATGCCCACAATGGAGACTTGGAATCCGCCCGCCGTATCGCTTGCCGCTTGATGGATCTTTTCCCGCTGGAACAAGTCGATGCCATCATCAGCAACGCCGGCGGATGCGGCAGCCACCTGCGACACTTCAGCGGTCTGTTTTCCGAAGGTTCAGAATCGCGGAAAAAGGCCGAACTCTGGGACTCCAAAATCCGCGATATCCACGAATGGCTCGTCGAAATCGGCTTCAAGCCGCCTGCTGCAACGCACCCCGAGCGCACCACCTACCACGACTCCTGCCATCTTTGCCACGGCCAGAAAGTATCGGCCCAACCGCGCGCGCTCTTGCAATCCCTGCTCGACG
>JBIKUM010000475.1:0-34946 GCA_044347585.1 Terrimicrobiaceae bacterium | reverse complement strand
GTCATCGATAAGGAACCAGTGAAGCTGAACGATCACATCGTGGATGCAATGCGTTACGCGGTGTTCACGAAATTAAAACAGCCAGCCCTGACATGGGGCGTCATGTAATGGCGATATTTGACCGGTTAATCGATTCATATCTTCGGCGCAAGGGTTTCAGCCCGAATCAGCCGAACCAGGTGATGCCTATCAACGCGTCAGCGGTCCTATCGCAATTTGACGCGCAGAAATACACATCCGCATACGACAATAATAGCGACGTTTACGCGATAGTTTCATTCCTTGCCCGGAAGGCCGCAAGCATCCCCTGGTACGTTTATCGGAAGAACGAGGGCTCAAAGGCCGCGCTATCGCTTGAGCGATACAAGCAGCTAACCAAAGGTGTCGGGCATCCTGGCGCACTGGAGCGCGCGATGATCGAGCGAAAGAACGCCTATGACGAGAGCATGATCGCCGACAATTCAAAGGTCGCGGCATTGCTCAAGCGTCCGAACGGATATCAGGGGCAGGACCAATTTTTTGAGCAACTTTTCGGGTTCCGCTTCCTTACCGGCGAGGGTTTTGTGTGGGGGAACGATGGCGACACTGACGGCGAATTTGTTGAGATGTTTATCATGCCGTCCCAGTATATGGGCCTCCTGCCCGACAAGAATGACCTTTACGGCGTGGCCGGATGGGAGTTACAGGTCGGCGTCGGATCGCAATATCTCGAGAAGGACGACATCATGCAGTGGAAAAGCTGGACGCCGAAGTTTGACAGCGTTACGCGAGAGCATCTCCGAGGCGTGTCACCTATCAAGGCGGCGTGGAATACTTACCTGATGGGCATTGAGGCGCAGAAAGCCGCCGCGAACCAAATGGCGAACGGAGGGGCAAAGGGCGCACTGGTGCCGAAAGCAGTCGGAAGCACATTGCCACAAGTTACGGAGACGCAGGCCGCACAGATGCAGAGGGCACTTGCCGACAGGATTAACAACAACGAGCGAGCCGGTCAGGTGGCTATGCTACAAACGCCGTGGGACTATCTTTCGTTTGGATTGAGTAACAGGGAGATGGCACTTATTGAAACGATGCAGTTCTCGCTCCAGCAATGGTGCCGGGTATTTGGTATGCCGGTGGTTTTGTTCAGCCCGGACAACATGGCTGACAACAATTACCAAAACGCCCTCCGGGATCTCGTTACGAACACGATTGTCCCCATGTGTGCCCAGTTGCGCGACGAGCTTAACAGGTGGCTGGTCCCGCGCATGAATGAGCCGGGTGTGTTTATTGACTTTGACATCACGGCATTGCCGGAGCTGCAAAGGGATCTCGAGAAAATGGTGGCGGGCCTTGTCAATGCCAACTGGCTGACGATGGACGAGAAAAGGATTGCGATGAACTACGAGCCGAGGGGCGGCGCATATGACATGAGCTATGTGGCACAGGGCCTAATACCTTTAGAGGACGCGGGCATGGATATGGGGTACAGCGATGGAGCTGACGGTGATATATCGATCTGACGATGTGGTGCATTATCACGTCGTTGTCAAGGGGCAGGTGGTCCGGGAAATAGTGACATACATAAAGGGTGAAAATCCGTGGACATTGAACACATTAATCAGCTGGTCAGAGAACGATTTCCGCGATTACCGAGCGAATGGTCATGTATAACGGAGGCAAAGATGAGGGACGCGGCGCGAGAAAGTTACAGACAAAGATTAATAGATGAATTTCGCAGAGCGGAGGAAATACTGGTTAGCGGCGGGCCGACAGATGCGGAAGCATGAGGTCAATTATGCGAAAAAGATACAGGCATTGATTAAGCGTCAGGTGGATGCATTGGTGAAAGAGGCGGACAGTATCGGGTTTCAGGCGGCATGGTCAAAGATGCCCATGTTCAACGATGAGTTTATAAAGCTCATTATGGACCTTTACAAAAAAGTCGGCCTGCAATTTGCGATAAATGTGAACAGATCTTTGCAGGTACAGGAGCGAAAGGACGTGTTTTTTAATGCTGACATTATTCAGCGCATTGTGAACATTTTGGGCAGGCATGCGCTGGACCTCGTCACACGAATGGATGACACGACAAAGCAGGAGCTTTTGAAAATCATCACGCAAGGCGAGGAACAGCAGTTAAGCTATCGGGAGATCGCGCTGAACATCGCCAATAGTTACATCGTGCAGTATCCGAGAGCCCTAACAATCGCAAGGACAGAGGTTGGAAGGGCATCAAATGTCGGGGCGATGGAGGCGGCGGCAAAGAGCCGCACGGTACTGACGAAAGAATGGGTGGCCGGGAACGACAAGCTGACAAGACGGTTCAGCAAAAAAGACGAGTTTGACCACTGGGCAATGGACGGACAGGTGAGGGAGATGGATGCAAACTTTGAGCAAACGGGACTGAAAGGCATCACGGCAGTCGCAGCACAGCCAGGAGATCCAAACGCTCCGGCATCATTCACGATTAATTGCCGATGTGTGGTAGCGTTCACGCCGAAAAGAGACGAAAGGGGCCGACTTGTAAAACGATAGACATGCCGATATACGCGTGCGGAGACGGGAAATATAGGATAGGCGACGGGCCTTGCATGTACACCAGCAAACCCGCCGCCGAACGCGCATATGTGGCATATTTGGCAGCGGAAGAAAGTTCAAAAAATAAGAGAATGATATACGGATACAAACGATTGCAGCAGGAAGTAAAAGACGTCGATGCAAAAAAAGGCATCGTCACTGGTTACTTTTCCGCGTTTAACATAAAAGACAGCGATGGGGACATCATCCGACCGGGTGCGTTTCAGAAAAGCATTAACGACTGGTTTCCGAAAGGACGCATAAAGCACCTGCTGAACCATGACCCGCGTCAGCCGCTGGGTAAGATTATGGACCTGAAGGAGGACGCTTACGGCCTTTATTACGAGAGCCAGATCGGCAAGCACAACCTGGGGCAGGATTTTATAAAGATGGTCGAGAGCGATCTCGTGAAAGAACACAGCATCGGGTTCAACGTGATAAAAGAGCAGAAAGGCGACAGCGCCAATGAGCTGCTTGACATCAAACTGTTCGAGGGGTCTAGCCTGACGTCATGGGGCGCAAATGAATACACGCCTTTGCTTGGTATGAAAGGTCACGACATGCACAACCGGATCGAGCGACTGAAAAAGCTCGAGAAATTCGTAAAATCAACAGACGCAACAGACGAGACCATCGAGCTGCTGCTGCTTGAGATAAAACAGCTAAATCAACTTATCGAGGACATGAGTAGCGCCAGGGCAGTCGTTGAGGCACCCGTCGAGCAGCCAAAGGCCGAGGACGATAAGGTTAAGCAGGCAATTCAATTATTAATTCACAAACATTTCTAAGATGGAAGTAAAGGACATCATGGAGGCACTTGACCCAAAGCTCAAGGGCCACAAAGACGAGCTTACCGCAGAGGTAGCCAAACTTGACAGCAAGGTCGCCGCAGACGTTGCACAACTGAATGAAGATGCCGCCAAAAAAGGCGAGAGCATTGCCGAACTGAAAGCAAAGGTGGACAGCCTTGTAGCTTCCAACGGCAAGCTGAAAGCTGCGCAGGTTGAAAAAGCAGGCTGGACCAACAGCGACTACCTTAAGAACGCGGTGAATGAGATCGTGGCTGAAAATCACGAGAAGATGAAGTCCGAGCAGGCATTCTCCGCGATGAAAATCGTCGGAACGATGAAC
This sequence comes from Terrimicrobiaceae bacterium, assembly GCA_044347585.1. Taxonomy (GTDB): domain Bacteria; phylum Verrucomicrobiota; class Verrucomicrobiia; order Chthoniobacterales; family Terrimicrobiaceae; genus UBA967. The sequence goes on along the minus strand of JBIKUM010000475.1, from coordinate 31,256 downwards.
CTGACAGACAACCTGACCGGCACCAGCCAGATCAGCTACGTTCCGAACCCCATCATGAGGTCGTTCTATAATCCGCATCTTTACGATGTGTTCCGGATTGTTCCGACCGCTACCGGTAACGTTACTTTCCCGCGTGGCAACAGCCCTGTCGGTGAGGGATCGTTTGGAGCCCAGACCGAAGGCAATGACAAGGCACAGATCGATTACGATGTGACAATGGTGAACGTGAGCGTTCCCTTCATCGCTGGTTACGTGAAAGTGTCCCGCCAGATGCTGCAGGATCTGCCTTTCCTGCAGTCCTACCTTTCGCAGTCCCTCATTGAGGACTGGAACAGGGCTGTGAATACAAGGTACCTGAACACCATCGCCACCAACAGCACCGCGCTGTCTACTTCCGAGACGCTAACCGTGTCGAAGATGATTGCAGGTGTTGCACAGCATGGCGACCTGGGTCTCGGCATGCCGAACCTGATCCTGACCACATGGGCCGCATGGAGCACCCTGCTGCTGACTAAGCCGTCAAACTTTGGCGTACCTGCATCCGTTGCAGTCGATGCCGACGGCCGCATCCGCATCAACGGTATTCCCGTGGTTCCGCACAGCCAGGTAACAGGCAGCAGGTTCTACGTTCTGAACACCGACGCGTTCGCAACTGCTCAGGCTTCCGGCCTGCAGGTCCGCAGCACCGAGTTCGATCAGAGCGACTTCATAAAGAACCTCGTCACCTACCGCGCCGAGGCCCGGATCGAGCTCCTCTCGTTCCAGCCGAAGGCTGCTGTGTACGGCACGACCGGTACATCTGCATAATTCTAAAAAAAGGGGGGTCGCGCCGGGCGGCTCCCTTTTTTCATTTCGCAAACCATGACTTTCAACGACCATTTTGACCACATTGCCGTCTTGACCCAGCGCGCCAGGGTGGACCGCCGATATTTGTTCGAGCAGGGGGCAGATTTCAGTTATAAATGGTTCTATGCCATAGAGGACGAAAGTCCGCATGCAAGTTTTAACAAGTCCCAGATCTCCATGCTGCGGGACTTTGTCGATAGCGGCAAAGAGACCGCCGTTTTATTCGAGGACGATGCCACATTCCGGCACATGGGTAAGCTGGACGAGATTATAGCGGACATGCCCAAAGGGTGGGACATCATTTATTTCGGCGCAAACCTTAAGCCGTACCCGGACCATCCGGCGCCTATAAAAGTCACTGACCACATTTTCCGCGTTAGGGCTGCATACACTACACACGCCGTTGCCTACACTGCCGACATGGCCGCCAGCATTATCGAGATGTATCAGGATGGCGTTATGTACGACACTTTTCTTTCTGACACTATATTGCCACATTATAGCGCATATGTAACATACCCGTTCCTGTCGTTCCAGCGCCCGACCCGCTCGGACCTTTGGGACAGGAATGTGGACTACACCGATACATTTATAGCGTCAGAGGATTATCTTCGTGAATTGATATGATATACGTCACGACATATGCCAGCGAGAACATGAGCAGGAGCAGGGATCTTGCTTTAAGGTCCGCGCAAAATTTCGGAGCGACACCGATCCATGCCGAAATATCATCGGAGTTCTATCTGCAAAACTTTGACACGTTGAACCATCCGCGCGGAGCGGGGTATTGGCTATGGAAACCGTACATCATCGACCAGTGCCTTTCAAATATGGACGAGAGTGATGTGTTGCTTTATATCGACGCAGGGGTCGAAGTCGTCGATAATATTCAACATCTTGTGGACGCAATGGACCAGGACATCATGATCTTCGGCAACCATTACCGGCATATTCACTGGTGCAAGCGAGAGGTGTATGTCCTCATGTTTGCTAAGGATAAGCTGCAGGCGCAGGCATCAGCTATTGTCATTAAAGCGACAAAGTTCTCGCGTAACTTTGTGCGTGAGTGGCTGCTATGGTCGCAGATGCCGGACTTTATAAATGACGTTTTGAAAGTCGACCAACATCCGGAGTTTCAGGAGCACAGACACGACCAGGCGATCCTTACTTGCTTGCAACAATGGCACGGGTTAAAACTGCACTGGTGGCCGGCGATGTATAACGACGGGGCTTTCATTTACGACAAGGGTACATACATGGACACTTATCCGGTCATATTCCATCATCACAGGAAAAGGAATGAGGAATGGTAACTTTTGCCAACCTGGGACGATACGGCCGTTTTGCAAACCAGCTGTTTCAAGTGGCCAGCACAATCGGCATCGCAAAGGCGAACGGGTACGACTATGCTTTTCCGAAGTGGGTGAACCATGACGCGGTGGAACGGTTCGGGAGTAAGGAAGATGTCAATGTCGGACGGTGGTTTCCGTATTGGGAGACCGTCAAACGACTGGATAAAGATATGGGCGATTACCACGTTGCCTGGGGATGGCAAGGGCTGAATCATCCGGACGGGTGGTCATATGTCGGCCACATGCAAAGCGAAAAGTATTTCATTCACTGCGCGGATTATATCCGCCACCTGTTCACGTTAAAGGACGAAAGCGAGCCACTGCCTTACACTGCTATCCATATCAGGTGCGGGGATTATGGGGGCGAGTATCACCCTATTTGCAGCAAATGGTACTATGTTGAGGCGATGAAGCATCTAAAGGGACCTTACATGATATTTTCAGATGACATCGTCAAGGCAAAGGAGATCCTGGGGCAGTTTATGGGTGGGCATGATGTTTATCAGAGCGGGACGACTTATGAGGATTTTCGGCTTATGAAAAAATGCGCCAACCATATCATCGCGAACAGTACATTTTCCTGGTGGGCCGCATGGCTCGCCGGCGGGCAAGTAGTCGCACCTCGACAATGGTTCGGACCTGCGGCGGCGCATTTGGAGACCAAAGACATTTATCCCGAAAAATGGGTAGTCGTATGAGCGCGCTAGAGACGCAGGAGGGCGGTCAGCATTACAAGCAATGTAAGATTCAACCGATTGAATTTATCCATGCCAACGGGCTGCCATACATCGAGGGGAACATCATAAAGTACATCATGCGTCATAAGTTTAAGAATGGACTTGAGGACTTGAAAAAAGCGCGGCATTATCTTGACATACTAATCGAATTAGAATACCATGAACATACTTTGCTCGGTCCATCTTTACCCGCCTAAACACTTATGCGGCGCGGAGTTTATGCTCCATGCAATCAACAAATACCTTGCAGGCAAAGGGCACACTGTTAAGGTCCTGCTGCACCAGGCGAACCATTACAAGATTACAGAGCATTACATTTATGACGGCATTGATGTATTCCCGTCAGACCCGACATTTATAACCAACTTATTTAACGCCTCGGACGTTGTTTTCACGCATTTGGATTATGCTGCATGGACCGTCGAGATGGGAAAAATATTCAAGCTGCCCGTCGTGCATCTCATACACAACACGCACAAATACGACTGCATTGTCGATGCAGAAAATCCGCAATACATAGTTTATAATTCGGAATGGGCAGCCAAAAAACTAAATTATAAGCACGATTCGATCGTTGTACCACCGGCATGTGACTATCGTGTTTATAACTGCAACCCTGACCCGCAGAAAAGTGACTATATTACGCTCATTAACCTCGACCAGAACAAGGGAGGGCATATTTTGCGAGAGATTGCAAAGGCAATGCCGGACAAGAAATTCATCGGGGTTAAAGGATCGTATTCGGAGCCTGCATCGATAGGGCAGCACATTGACCAGCCGCCGAATGTCGAGGTGTGGGAAAAGCAGGAGGATATCAGGAAAGTCTATGAAAAGACACGCATCCTGATAATGCCGAGCAAATACGAAAGCTGGGGACGGACGGCGACGGAGGCGATGGCGAGCGGGATCCCGGTGATATGCTCGAGCACGCCGGGGCTGCTTGAAAATTGTGGCGAGGCGGGGATATACATACAGGACCGGGACAAGGTAGAGGACTGGGTCAAGGCGATAAAAAAGCTCGATGAAAGAAAAGCATTCTCCGCAGCATCTAAGAAAGCAAAGGAGCGGGCCATCGAGCTCGACCCATTTGGGGGACTGCAAAAGATCGAAGATTTCGTTTTCAAAGCAAAGAGGGAATACCGATGAATTTATTGATCGCAAAAGAAATTCAGACAGACCTTTCGACGGAGCCGCTGACGACCGCGGCGGCGAAGGCGGCGATGAAAATATCATTCAGCGATGATGACGCACTAATCGCGTCACTTTGCAAAAATGCCCGCCTTTGGCTTGAGAATTATACGGGCTTACAGCTCGGCAAAAAGACCATCAAGCTGACCGTGGAGATGTCACCGATGGACCTATACACATTGCCCGGTCCGGTGACGGGGATCTTGTCGGTAACAAACGAAGGCGATTGTGTGACGTATAAGCAATACGGCGATAGCATTGAGGTGTATTCGCCAGGTGTGCATGAGATACTTTACCAGTGCGGGTACACAACGGTGCCGGATGACATTTTGAACGACCTGAAAAGAATTGTCGCATGGTCGTATCAGAACAGGGGTATCGAGCTAAGCAATGAGACGGCCAGCCTGACCAGTTTCCCGGAACTGGCGAGCATATGGTATAAAAGGATCGTGATATGATTAATTTCAAATTGGTCGGGGTGCAGAACGCCTTGAACCAATTACGAGATGTTGAGAACGAGCTGACGGAGGAGATTGATATCGCCCTTGAGGCCGGGGTTATAAAGATAGAGAAGGATGCAATTATGCGCGCGCCAATTTATCTATCCGGCATCCATCAAAGTATTCAACACGCAAAGGTCGGATATTTACTTTGGGAGGTGGCAGCAAATGCGTATCATGCGCCTTATATTGAGTTTGGGACGAGGGGGAAGACAGTCGTTCCGACGGAATTAAAAGATATTGCCCGCCGGATTCAAAAAAGAAAAAAGAGGGGCAAATTTAGGGGCATGGTGAATGCCATACATGAATGGGGGCTGAAAAAAGGCTACATTGAGAAAGGCAAGGATTCAAAAAATCATGCTTATCTAATCGCGCGGAAAATCATGAAGGAGGGCATCAGGCCGCAGCCATTTTTGTATCCTGCGTTTCTTTCCAACGCCAGGCAGATAGTTAAGGACATAAAAAGAGCAATGGATGAAAAATCCGGGTAGGGCATTGAGGGACGCGTACATGGCGGCATTGTCGGGCATCACATACGGCGGGATGCCGGTGACGGTGTACGACAATATGCCCATCGTGACGACGCCGGACAGGTATGTGTACATTAACGCCATCGACTATGACCAGGAGGGAAACAATCAACTTTTCGTCCACACTGGGGTCATCACTTTGGACGTGGTGGTCAAGCAGTACAAGCAGATCGACCTCGATACAGTGGACGATATCGCCGAGGTAGTTCAGAACGCCGTGCTGGCGATTCCTTCATCCGCGCCTACAAATGCAAATTATCAATTTTTGAATGTAACTTTGGAATCTGCCAACTATCTGACGGAACAAGATGGATCTTATTTCATTGTTCGTAAATTAATACGTTTTTCACAATCCTTAATTCAGAAGTAAATGGCACAAATTGCTGGTAATTTACAAAACATCGAGATCGATGTGACCGGAGCGGGCTCAGCTTATAAGACGCTCGTCTGTCTGCGTACCTCATCGGTAAATACGACCGCGAGCGTGAGCGAGGAGGAGACCAACTGCGGCAAGCTGACAAGCGTCGGAACGCCTGGGTTCAGCTTCGATTTTGACGCCATCTGCGAAAGCGCACCTGGTGGGAGCAGCATATCGTACAAAGATTGTCTGACTTGCATCAACGCCGGTACAAAAGTGAAAGTGCGTTTCAGGAACCCGACAATCCCCGGGTCATCGGTGGGTACAGTGTACTACCATGAAAGCGAGGCGTATTTCACCGATCTGACGCTCAACCAGGACGCCAGCGGCGGTGCTTACATCAATTTCTCCGGCACCCTGCAGTCCACCGGCACGCTCGTCGTCGTACAACCATAACAAACCATTTACATGACTAACGGATATATCCAGATTGATTGTCTGGGTAAAAAGCGCGGGCTAAAGTTCGGCATGCTTGCCGTGCAACAGATAACCCTTGAAAGCCAAAAGCTCGGCTTGCAACTTGGGCAGAATGTGGACGTGGCACTGATACCGGTCATCGTGTACTGGGGTTTGTTTAATAACTGCTATGTAAAGCGAGAGGATCCTGATTTCACATTTGAGGATGTCTGCGACTGGGTGGATGAAAACGTGACCAATACGGAGGTGTTCCAAAAGATTGCGGAGACGTTTTACAATAGTCGGGTAATAAAAGGCGCGGCGGAGAAGGAGGCGGAGCAGGACGAAAAAAAAAGTTCCACCTCACAAGTGAGCAAGGATGGGACGACCTCCGCGCCTACGTCACCGGAGAAATAGGAGCAAGCGGGTACGACGCGATGACGTTCCGGGAGGTGAGCCTGATAATATCGGGGTATGCCGACAGGGTGGTTAATCAGTACCGGCAAACACGCTTACTTATGTTCATGATGGCGAAAATGTGGGGCGATCCTAAGAAAAGCCCAAAAACGCCGGAGGACCTTTGGCAACTGCCTGGAGACGAGGTAAAGGGACAAATGAATGAGGATGATATAGCGGCAATATTTGAAAAGTTAAAGATGGAACAGGATGGACGCAACGCTTAAAATAACGGCCGGGGTAGACACTGCTCCACTTGAGCGGGGGCTTGACAGGGCCGAGAAATCCATCAAACAGCTGGAGCAGGCGACAAAGCCGTTGACCGCTGCATCCAACAAAGCGGGGACTGCATTACAGAACTTGGGGCGTGTCGCATCTGACGCGCCTTTTGGCTTTATAGCGATAGGCAACAACATCGAGCCGTTGATTCAAAGCTTTCAGTCGCTATCCAAAGAAAGCGGCGGCGTGGGTGGTGCACTTAAAGCTCTCGGCTCGTCATTGTTAGGGCCTACGGGGCTCCTGCTTGGCTTTTCTTTAGTGTCATCGGCCGTCACTGTCGCCGTGCAGAAATACGGCAGTCTTGGGGCTGCGATTGACGCGCTGACAGCCAATAATACCCAACTGGCAGCGGAAACCGCGAAGGCCGCGAAATCTTACGAAAAGTTCAATGAGGAGCTCCGGACATCACAGCAGATAGTCGCGGAAGAGACCGCAGGCGCGGCCGGGCAACTGGCAAAGATCGACGCGCTTGTCGGGATTGTGCAGGACCAGACAAAAAGCTATCTCGAGCGTAACAACGCGCTCAATGACCTGAAAAAAATCAGTAAGGATTATTTTGGGAATCTTGACATTGAGAAAGGCAAGGTTACAGGGCTGACGACCGCCGTGACCGCTTACAAAGATGCCATCATCCAGAGTGCCATCATCAAAGGGTTTGAGCAGCAGATCGGCGCGACCAACGTACAATTAAGCGAGCAGCAGACGCTTCTGGCAAAATTAAAAGATCAACTCGCGACCGCAAAGGCGGCACCGCAGAGGATTGTCGGCCTCGCGGCAACCGTGGACACGCGGGACATAGTGGCGGCAACTGACGCAGTCAGAAAGCAGGAGCAAGTCGTGAACGCGCTGCTGGGCCGGACAAAGGATCTGAATACAGAGATCGGGAAAAGCATCGACAGGTACAACCAGATCACCGCGCCTATTAACGCCGCAGCTGAATCGACAAAGAATCTCGCGGATGCGAACAACAAGGTCACTCGTTCACTGGGTCAGACCCGGACAGCGAAGCCTGTCGTTAAGGTGGCCGTCGTGCCCGACGCTGCAAAGCTCGGGGTCAGCAATGAGCAGGCCGACAGAGATATCAATAACGCGTTCAAATTAGCGAACCCGGTCGTACAGGTGCCCATCGTTCCGACGATACCAGCGGCCGCGCTTGCAACCTTTGACGCTTTCAAGGCAAAGATAAAAGACACATTTAGCGCAGAGCAACTAAACACACTGGCCGCAACACTCAACGGCATCGTTGCGCCCGCCGTGGATGCTGTTTTCGGAGCACTCGAGAACGGTCAGAATGTTTTTCAAGCACTCGGTGGCGCATTGAAAAGGCTTATCATTCAACTTGTCGCAACGATAGCAAAGGCCGCAATCCTTGCCGGTATATTAACCATAATTTCAGGCGGCACGGCCGCGGGGGCCGCTTCATTCGGGTCGGTGTTCAAGGGGCTGCTGGGTGGTGGCGGTGGATCTGGCATCGGGTCGCTGTTCCAACTTGGCCGCAGCTCCGCGCCCACATTTGGCGGCGGCAACATGGGCCAGGGTGGCATGCAGCTGTCGGGCCAGGTGGTTTTCGTACAGCGCGGCCCGGACCTTGTCGGGGTGCTCAATAACACTAATTCACGAATCGGGAGGGTAGGCTAATGGGCATAAAGTACCGGATGGATTTTCAGAATGTCGAGGGGTATGATTGCCGTCTTGACTTTGATGTCACCGGGTATTCTGGCGATGTGATACTTTTACAAGGCAGTACCAGGCCGTTCGTATTGGGTGAGTTCAATTCTGATAATGATATTTTCAAGCCTGTCCGGCCGCAGCAGGCGACCATCGAGATCGTCACGGACGGGTCCGTCACGATAGAGGATTTTTTATCCGACAACGATGACGACATCACGGTCCGGTTCGATTTCGGTCCGTGGACGGCGTACTGGTATGGGTTCATTTCGCAGGAGGATATTAGCGAGAACTGGATAGATCAGGAGCACGTCATCATACTGCGCGCAGATGAGGGCATCGGACGCCTGAAAAACATACAACTACAAAGCACCGCGGGCGAGCAGCTTGTCGGCACATTTACGCCGCTTAACCTCATCGCCTATGCTGGGGACAAAAGTAAATACCAAAGTTTCCGGTCGCATGTCATCAGCAATCTGTTTTATGAGGGCATGACGACGACGTTCCTTTCAACGGGTCTGGATCAGTGCAAGATCGATGCGCGGACATTTGAGCAGTCCGTCAATCAGTTCGACGATAGTTACACAGTTCTCGAGAAAATCAACAGCGCATGGTGTCAGACTGTTTTCCAGTACCGCGGGGAATGGTGGATTGTGCGTATTCCGGAGATGTTCATCGACCCATCGCAGACGCTCAACGTTATTAACAACGATCGGCCGACAGTCGGCAACCGGACAAGCTCGCAGACCCGTTACGATATCATGGTCGGCGAGAATGAGAGCGTGAAGCCCATCATGCCGGAGATGATAAAATCGTTCCGGAAGCCGTCGAAGCAGACGACCATCCGCTTCAACTGGGACAAGTTCGCCCAGGTGGTTTGTAATGAGAGCTTCCAGGCGGGCGCAAAGCTGCGTGAGTTCAGCATTTTGGGGGTCGAGTTTGACGCATTCAGCGTCGATGACTGGACATGGCAGAAAGGCGCAACGCCCAATACACCGACCAACATTACGGACAATCTTGAGAGATGGCGGAGATATGCAAGCACGGCCCGCAGTTTGCCGGACGATGATTTTGTCGCGCTTGTCCCGCAGCCGACAACTGACAGCTGGATGAAATCCTGCAAAGTGTACGTCGAGGACAATGATTATATCGACATAAGTTTCCAGCACCGCAATGACGCCAACATCACGGCCGCGGCCGACGTAGTGGCCTTTGTGTTCCTCTTCGGCAACGATGCAAAAACATACGGGTACAACAGCGCGAGCAGGACATGGAGCGAGATTACATCCTGGGCCCTGATACCCGCCTGCACCGTCGCCCGCTCGACGAGTGGCGTGGACTGGGAAGAGTTTAACAGCGAGGCGATCGGCGGCACACCAGTGGCGGGGTACATACATGTGTACCTGGTGCATGATTATTCAAATCTTGGCGCGCTTTACCGGTATGTCAAAGATTTCAGTTTTGACGTCAAGCCGTCAATAAAGAACCTCCGGCGCGGACTTGTAAAAGGCGACTATGACCGCTACACAATTTCAAAAGACATAAGCAAGACATTCACGGAGACAGTGTACCTGGACGATGCGGAGACGCACACCTACAAGGGCGCAATCTATAAGTCCGATGGCATCACGCTCACGGGCGATCGCTGGTTCCGGCGTGACCATGACAGCGAGCGGCTGACGTTCAAGCGTCAAAACGCACTGGCAAAGTGGTTCATGAATAGGTCCTATAAGACGCTGCTTGATGTCAATCTTTACGGCCTTACGTGGGACATTGCCGGGACAAAGTACCCGATCGGGCTGATTAATACGGTTATCTTTGCCGATGACGCACCTACAAAAGTTTACGGGATCTCCAACATTAAGGAGATCGATTTTATGAGCGCGACATGGACCGCCTCGCTGACGGAGATTTTTGACACGACAGTCCCGAGCAATGACCCGGGCGTCGACGATGTTCACTCATTTGATTTTTACTATGAGTAATGAAATTAAAGGGAAGGACTTTGTCCTTTATCTGAAAATAGGGGTTCAGCTTTATCCTGTCGCGTGCAGCAGTAATGTGAGCGTTACAACGACCGCCGACAAAATCGAGCTCGCGCCTTATTCCTCCGGTGAATGGAGGAAATTTATCTACGGCAGACTGACCGGCCAGATACAAGGCCAAGGTGTCGCAAAGCTTTCAACCGGAACAGAACTTTACAGCATTTTTGATCTGGTGGAAAAGCAGCACGCCCGTGAGAGCGTGTTCGCGCGGTACAAAATTACAGATGATATCAACAAAGAGGTAACATACGAAGCGGACTGCATCATTGATGATATCAATATAACCGGCACTGTCGGGCAGTTTGCGAACTTTAGTTTCAGTCTGACCATATCCGGCAAGCCCGAGAATATTGTATATTTGGTGGCGGATAACCTCGACGTTGATATCGTGGACAATAACGGAAATTTACTTGCTTACAACCCGCAGCAGTTCAGCGATTTTGTCGCAGCTGACTTCGAGGCTAACGACTTTAATACATAGCGCATGCCCAAAAAAATGATCAACGAGTTCAACGAATCGACAAGCCCGACCGATACATGGTTCGTGCTGGTGGATGATGGGCTCGGAAACTATTACAAAGTAAAGCTGTCCAACCTCAACGTCGGAAGCGGATTGATACAACTTGCGACGCCGGTACTGACGGCAACGCCTAACGGATCGAATGTCATCAATCTGACATGGGTGGACGTTAGCAATGAAAGCAGCTACCTGCTGGAGTGGAGCGCGAACGGAAGCACCGGATGGACGCAGATAGGCGGCACCATTGCAGCGAACAGCACATCGTACAGCCATACGGGCCTTAACGCCGTGACGGCCTATTATTACCGCCTCAAAGCAATCGGTGACGGCGTTACATATTCCAACAGCGAGTATTCTGTCATTGCAAACGCGACAACAACAAGCATCGACAGCGATGCCCAGACGTTCCTGACAGCTGCGGCCATCACGGACTCGACAATCACCAACGCAATCAACAACCTCGTCACGAAACTAAAATCTGACGGGATTTGGTCAAAGATGGATGCCATTTATCCTTTCGTCGGCGGGTCATCTTCCGCGCATGCTGTGAATTTGAAGCAGCCGGGCACGTTCAATCTTACGTTCAACGGGACATGGACGCATGCAGCAACGGGCGCAAAGCCTAACGGCACCGACGGGTACGCTAATACCGGGTACATTCCTCGCACTAACCTTACGCAGTTCAGCAGTGCCGTGGGTCTGTATTCTCGCGATAACCCGACATTGACCGCGAGCGAGTACCGCGTGTTCATGGGCGTGCAAAAGTCCGGCATCGATACGGGTCTGACATATTACAACGCGTCCGGCGCGGATCGCCTGTTCGGTACGGCGGGCAGTAACACCAACAGCGGATACAACGAGGGGGTCCTTGAGAACCCGCGCACAGGGTTTAACAAGCTGCTCGTGATATCCCGTACGGCGAACAACGTCATAAAGATGTACCGCAACGGCGCGCAGGTCAGCACGACCAACACGACCACAACCGTCGAGAATAACCCGGAAACTTACAACATGTACATCGGTGCGTCAAACATTGACGGCACGGCGACATACTTTGCGAGCATCGAGTACGCATTCGCCTTTATGGGTGACGGCCTCAACGATGCCAACGTCACGAACCTAAACGACGCAGTCGTAACCTTTGAAACAGCGTTGAGCCGTAACGTATGAGGAAACTTTTTGCATCTCAAAATGGTCTATCTGTCACTCCAAAAACGTACACATGGAGCGAGACGACGCCGAGCGGTCGCCCAGACGAGCGTGATGGGTCGTTTGGTTTCAGTATTGGCGCTAACGACTTTATCGCGTTTGGATGGGAGGGTAACAGCGACAGCCTTAAAGACTTTTATAAGTCCACCAACGGCGGCACGTCATGGACAAAGCAGTCGGACCTCCCGTTTGCGGAACGTCACACGGCGGCGACATTTGTACTTTCAGATACCGTTTACGTTGTAGGCGGAGACGTCTTTTTTCCTGCGACGGACAGCTGGGTCTTTAACGGAACGACCTGGACGCAAAAGGCATCTAATTGCGGCATCGGGGTGCGGAACATGATGGGCGCGACATATCACAATGGAGCGTTTTATATTATTGGCGGACAAAAGACCAGGTACATAATTGACGGCAAGTATGACAATGTCCTGAAATCGACGGACAACTGCGTGAGTTTTACGCAGATTGCGACGACGCCGTTCACGGGCGGCAACCTTTGGGGATCCTGCGTCAGTTACAAAGGGCGCATCTGGAAGATATGCGGCGGCATCTACGACGATACAAGCCTTGCCAACAGGACATATCCGAAAGAGATATTTTCCTCTGCTGACGGCATCACATGGGTGCAGGAGGGGGTTTTCCCGGGCAGTGGTCGCCAATATCACCAGACGATTGTCTGGAAGGATAAGATCTGGGTCATCGGTGGGTTTTTTGGTACAAGTTCGCCAGGCGATAACTTGGGGGACACTTGGTACAGCACCAACGGCATCGACTGGACACAACTGACCGGGTCTGCGATAACCGACTTGCACGCCATGACGGCATGGGTCGCCAGCACAGGATCGCTGCACACTTCCGGCGGTAGCGGGGATCCCGGCACGACGCTTACAAAGAAATATCACATTTTAACCGAATCGTAATGTCATATAAGTCTAAGACAACTTTCAAAACAGAGAACACCGCCGCCTTCACGACGGGGACAAATAAATGGACGGGCCAGGAGGTGCAGAACACCTTTGCGAACGTTGCCGACAGTGTGCCCTGGATAGATCAAAAGGTTACGATGGCGGCACTGAATTACGACTGCTCTTTGTCCTCTTTGCAGGAGAAAACGCTGACGGTAAACAGCACGCTGACAATTTCAAACCCGGTGGCGGGCATGGTGTACACCCTTATAAAAAAGGGAGCTTACACGCTCAATCTGCCCGTCGGCAAATTTAGCGCGTCGGGCAGCGTGACGGGCACGGGTACGACAGTCATCACGTTCTTGTTCGACGGAGCGGATTACTATTTCAATTTCGCGACATATACGGTGATATGACGAAGGAGATGTTGCTTACCGTTATCATTCAAACGCTGGGCTTCGCGATCGGTCTGTTCAAAATATACACGGACATGCAAATAAAGCTCCGCGAGCTGGACCTGCGTCTGACCAGTGTAGAGAAGCAGGACGACGAGATTTATGCGAAACTGGACCGCATCATGGACAAACTGACGCAGATAGAAATCACCATGAACCAAAAGCAGGACAAGTGATAATAAATAAAGGCACACATGCACCGCTGCGGATGCCCGCGATCCTGTTCGACTGCGTCGCACTGCGCTACGAGGTCGAGTTCACGGATAGCTGCCGGTACAATGTGGGCGAGGACCAGAGCGACATAAACAAATTGTTCGGCATCGGGCAGTTCCCGCATCACCATAAGAACAGTGTCCGGTACGGGTGGCGATGGGTGGAGGATATGGGTCAGATAGAGATATTGGCGTACTGGTACGCGTTTGGCATGCGGGAGAGTAGGCACATCGGATGGGTGAACATCGGCGAAAAATTAATTTATCAGATTGATGGCAGCGGTCCGTTTTGGACGCTTGTTTTCAACTGGACCACAAGATTAACAATACCTCTCAAACCTTGCCGGATCGGGTACTTATTGCAGCCATATTTCGGCGGCAATAAGACCGCTCCGCATGACATCGAGATAAAAATAAAACGAGTATGATACCGGGCATTTTCAACATAGAGGCGTATCGTAACGATACAATGACCTACACGATCACCATCACGGATGAGAACGGCGCGGCTGTGAACCTTTCGACGGCGGCGGTGAAGATGGACATTAAGACGAAGCCAGACGGCGACCTGCTGCTGGCATTGACAGAGGGTGACGGCATCACGATATCGGGCGGCTCGAGTAACATTATTGTGTTAAACAAGGTAATAAGCATCACCGATTGTGGGTCGTACTATTATGACATTCAGGCGACATTTGCCAGCGGGGTCGTATCAACATATTTGCGGGGGGCGTTCACGGTCATTAAAGATATCACGGGATGAACAACGTAACAGTAAACGAGGATAACATATCGGTGCAGGTCGTCGCGGATACGGTGAACGTAACGATATCAGAAAGTATCGGGATCCCGGTCGGTGGCACAACGGGGCAGGTGCTCAAAAAGGACACCGCGGACGATTATGACGTGAGCTGGGGCGATGGGGGTGTGCCATACACTGGAGCAACACAAGACGTCAACTTAGGCGAGTTTGGTCTCCTTACAGGAAATATCGAGTTCGACACATCACCAACCAACGCACCCACAGGGGCCGGAAGCATGGTGTGGAACGATACGGAGGGAACCGCTGACTTGATGCTGAAGGGTGCAAGTGTTAACCTTCCCATCGGTCAGAAGCAAGTAATAAGGGCGGTAAACGGCACAGGCGGCAACTTGACACGGGCGGCATATCGTGCGGTAAAGATAACAGGCGCACAGGGTCAGCGATTGCAAGTGAACCTTGCCCGTGCGGATAATGATGCGAATAGTAAGGACACTATTGGACTTGTTGCAGAGGACATCAGCAACAATCAGGAGGGTTTCATCGTCACGAGTGGAACCATTGAGAACATCAACACAACAGGCAACCTGCAAGGCGAGACATGGGCGGATGGTGACACGTTGTACTTGAGCGGTACGACATCGGGTGTAATAACAAATGTCAAGCCGTCTGCACCAACGCACACGGTCATCTTGGGTTTTGTGATATATGCCCATGCTAATAACGGCAAGATATACACGAAAGTAGATAACGGATATGAACTTGACGAATTGCATAATGTCAATGTTTCAACCGCTGCATCTGGTGACTATCTTCGTTATAACGGCACATTATGGGTGGATAGCACGATACAGGCAGGAGACCTACCAACGGGAATTGATGCGGCAAAGATAGGAACGGGGGTAGTGTCAAATACAGAATTCGGATACCTTGACGGTGTGACAAGTGCCATCCAAACCCAACTGAACGGGAAACAGGCAACGCTTACCAACCCTGTCACGGGGATGGGTGTATCCGGGCAAGTGACATACTTCAGCGGCACGTCAGCGGTAACGGGCAGCAATAACTTGTTTTGGGATGCCACTAATAATCGGTTAGGCATTGGCACTACATCACCGGGCGTTAACTTGGATGTAGTCGGAACAGGTAGCGCTATTGTTCGAATTAAAGGAGGGTCGGCAGCGAATCAAGGGGCGGCTTATTACATAAGGGAAGCATCAACAAATAACACATTTTTTGCCATTGGTGACAGTGCGGCAGTCATTGGCGGTGCAGTAGATACCTTGTCGGTGATTTATACTCGTGTAGCACCGTTAAGTTTATACTTAAATGGAGCTGACAGGCATAGGTTTCATGCAAATTCTAATGTAACATTTGGCGGCATAGTGGATGCCGGGTATCGTCTTGATGTACAAGGCACCCTTCGCAATACAACGGATGCCTATTTCGCAACGAGTTCGGGGGATGTTCGCATAGGAACAACAACGGGGACGGTAAGTACTGGGTTTACATTTCTGACAATAAATGGATCATCGTATGGCGCATTAGAACTGCGGAATGGCGGGGCGTTGAGGGCAACAATGTATCATGATGGAAGTAATTTGAATTTTTCAGCATCAACAGGCGGTATGGCAATCGGAACTGCTGGTGCTGAACGTGTGCGAATTACAACAACAGGGAATGTGGGGCTGGGCACTACATCTCCCACCAACAAGTTAATGGTAATTGCCGGAAATAGCAGCGGTTTTAACTTGTCATACGATACAAGTGGCAATAATCGCACAGGTATTTTTGCATGGACAAATGCAAGTTCTGGCGGTGGGATAGGCGGTGGTATGGAGCAGACAAGTGATTTTGTCTTTACGGCAAGAAGTACGTCAGCATCATATTTGAGTTTTGGTGCGGGAAACATTGGTTTCGCAGGAAATACAGGACTTACCGCAGGAAGCACTTTTACTCCAACAACGAGACTGCTGATATGGGGCGGCACGGGCAACGTTTCAATAGGCAACACCAACAACACCTATAATCTTGACGTTTCAGGCACCCTTCGCAATACAACGGATGCGTATTTCGCAACGAGTTCGGGGAATGTGGGGATTGGCAATACATCAACATCGTATAAATTAGATGTAACGGGAACCATAAGAAGTACAAGCACTTTGTTATGGGGCACATCAGGAGGAACTTATGAATATGCTGGAGGTGCTACACACATTCGAGGCTATTCAAATTCAACACTTAACCTTGATTATAGTGGTGGTTCATCCGGGTGGGGAATTAATAATCAAGCAGACACATCAAGGCTTTTAAGCGTAAATGATATTGGATGTCTTGGTTTAGGAATTGCAACATTTGAAGCAAGTGTTACAAGGGCGGTATATATCGCGACGGGTGTAAGTCCTGCGGCATCCGCAACAGATGGCTTTGTAATGTATTCCGCAGACATCACGGCAGGGAATGCAGCGGCACATTTCAGAACGGAAGGCGGTGCAATCATCAAACTATATCAGCAGACAACAGGTGTGGCAGGGGCAGCGCTGACGGGTGGCGGTGGAACGGCATTGACCGATACGGATACATTCGATGGATACACACTAAAACAAATAGTAAAGGCACTTCGCAATAACGGGTTACTTGCATAAAATAGAAACAATGGAAATATCAGCAGTACAAGTATGGAAAGACGGCATCAAAAAATCAGCCGTTGAATTGGTCATTCATTCAGAGTTCGATGATATGGAAAGCCGTGCAAAATTTGCTTACCGCCTGTTCACGAAGGATAATGAACAAGTGGCGAGTGGCTATGTCGATCTTGACGGGTCGGACTACCTGGCGTGGGATGGAACGAACGTAAAGGCATATGAGATAGTAGCAGCAGCACTTAACCTTAAACAAATAGCATGAAAGAAAAACTGATGGAACTGAAAGCGAAGGCTTATGATGCACTTGCAATGGTGGAGGCGTGGCAGAGAGAATTGCAGAGCATAAACGCACAGATAGCGGAAGTTCAAAAGGCAATCAACGAAACAAAAAATGAAGAAAAATGAGCGAACAAACTAACAAGGTTATTAGCCTGTTCATCCTGTTTATTGTACTGGGTGGCCTCATGGTCGGCATGTTCACGCCTGAAAGTATCATTCACCAGAACATTGTCGCGTCGCCCTGGTATCTGCATGCGATCGGAGCGGTGGCGGTCGGTGCTGCTTTGTACATTTTTTACAAACTGGTCCGCAGTGAATGGGAGGGCATGGCTTATCTCATTGCTATCGCTGTGCTGCTCATCTTCGCACTGTCAGCGTTTATGGGTTTTGGTAACTACACTTTATGACAAAGTTCGGACTGGATCAGATTGAATCGCCGCCGCCTAAATGGTGGAGGCGTTTGGAGCGCGCAATCATTATCGGCATTGCTCCCGGTGTGACGGCCATGATGATGTCTGTCATAAAGGAAGCAGAAACGCAGGCGATTGCAGTGTCATTCGTGACATTATTTACAGGAATCGTCAAGTCCGTGGGGATATTTCTTGGCAATGGAGAACAGTACAGTGATGCGGATACTTATTAATGCCACAGCCTTTTTTTTGCTTGCATCATGCAACCCTGTCAAAAAGGTGTTGCAATCTCCAGCGATGACGGATAAAGTGGTCGTGGAATATCTAAAGGCAAACCCGCCGAAAACGCAGGTCACATATCTGCCCGGGAAAGACACCACAATTATAAAGGACACCGTCATCCGTGATAGTATCAGATTGCCCTATCCCGTTAACCATAGGTACACGGAGATCCGTTACGTCGATAGGCTTGTCCGCGACACTATCCGCATAGTGGACAGGTCGTACGACAGCCTCCTGCTGCGGAAAATAAATTCACTTGAGGTGAATATATCGCAGTTACAGGCCGCTAACAAAGACCTGCGCCGTGAAATATGGACCTGGCGCATAGTGGCCGGCATTGCGTTCTGTTTGATGATGCTGGCAGTGTATAAAATATTCCAATGAAAAACACCAGTCCGAGGGCAGACAAGGCACGAGAGTACAGGAAACGATACGGGTGGGACATGCCGACGCTGAAACTGGCGCGGATAATGTACCAGGAGAATAAGGAATCGTTTGCAGACCTGGAGGATGCCCGCAGTGCGCTGCGGTACATTGAGGGCAAGACCGGAAAGAAAGATCATTTTACATCCACAACCCACATGCCCGACCGGCCGCGAAATCCTTACACAATCCCTGAAAGCGATGACATTATTTATGAGCCTTATCAATTAAATGCAAAGCGGGTCCTTATCCTGTCCGATATTCATATCCCTTATCATTCTATCGACGCGCTTACTGCGTGTTTTACTTTCGCAGAGAATGAACAACCGGATGCGGTACTTTTAAACGGTGACACGATTGACTTTTTCAAATTGAGCCGGTTTGCGAAGGACCCGAAAGCGCGGTCGTTCGCCCATGAGCTGCTGGCGTTCAAGCAATTTTTTGAGGCCCTTCAGAAGATATTTCCATCGGCTAAAATATATTTCAAGTCCGGTAATCATGAGGAGCGTTATGACCATTTTTTGTGGATGAAAGCGGGTGAGCTTGACGGCGTGGAGGAGTTCAAGCTGGAGAATATCATAAAGGCACGCGCGAATGGTATCGAGTTTATTGGCGATAAGCGCATCATAAAGCTCGGGCATCTTAACGTACTGCACGGGCACGAGTTCGGCGGGTCGATATTCAGCCCGGTGAATATCGCCAGGGGCCTGTTCCTGCGCGGCAAGGTGAGCGCAATGCAGGGCCACAATCACCAGACGTCAGAGCACACCGAAAGCAACATGAACGGCGAGATCACAACGACGTACTCGACCGGGTGCCTTTGTCAGCTTAATCCGGGGTATCTGCCCATTAATAAATGGAATCACGGTTTCGCCGTTGTTGACATCGACGGCATGAACTTTCATGTAAGAAATTACCGCATCCATAAAGGACAAGTCTTATGAGCGAGGAAAATGTCATAACACTGGAGGAGGTCAATGAACAGGCCGAGCTGCGCGACTTGATCGAAAATCAGATAATGGTCATCAATGAGGTGATCGACCAGCCGGGGACATTATACGATACAATGGATGAAGATAGAATTAAGGTCGTGGGGGCTGCTTATAGGCTTATCTACAAATTGCAAATGAAAATATTAAAGAGCCTATGAATCAAATGCAACTAATAGCGGTCTATGGCAACCCAATGACGGACCGAATGGCCTTTGAAACGAAGTTCATGAAAAGCGTGGACACGATGCGCTGGAGGGGCAAGATTAAGGCATTGCCCGTCAAGATTTACATGAACAAAAATCTGCAGGCACCATTTGGCAAGGTCATGGATGAGCTGATTGCTACGGGCCTATATCGCGAGATTAAGACATGGGACGGGTGCTATAATGTGAGATATCAGCGGGGATCCCGGACGATGCTATCCCGTCACTCGTGGGGCCTTGCGATTGATATGAATGCGACATGGAACCCGCTTGTAAGTGTCAACGCGGCAAACAGGGCCGCAATGCGGGCAAAATATGTGCAATGGAGCGAGCCGTTTTTGGATATTTGGAGAAAGCATGGTTTCGAGTGCGGGGCCGACTGGACGAATAAATTAGACGGCATGCACTTTGAGTTAAAATAATTATCATGGTTCCGTTAGTTTTGGTTTGACGCCCTGGCTTTTTTAGGCCGGGGCTTTTTTTGCAACCATGTTGCAAAGATATTGATAAAGAAAGTAAAGAAAATATTTGGTTGATGTTTACAAACGTTTTACTTTCGGAGCATTAATGTATAAAAATAATATCATGTCAAACTTCAATTTTGAAATTATAAAAGAAACCGAAAAAGCAGTTTTTGCAAAAGTTCCATATTTTGAAACAACATCTGATGTCGTTAAAAAGCACAAGCAATTGTTTTATGAATGTTGGATACCTAAAACAGTTATTGATAAAGGAATTGCAAAAGATTTTGTTATCGGAAAAAGAAATGAAATAAGATTATCTAATAAACACCAAAGATTTTGTCAAATGCCCGATTGTTGGAAAACAATGGGAGAATATGCACCATTAAAAACAGCACAAAAAATTCAAGTTATTGATTATGATAAGTTATCAGAATTGATTAAGTTTTATGAAAATAAATATGGTGCAAATTTGCGGAGATTGGTCATAGATGGTGAAGGAACTAATGGCTATGTTAATGATGAAGATGAAAAAATTATAAATCAATTAGAATTTCCTGCATTAACTAAGGCGCATATCCCCAAAAAATATATAACTATTTACAAGTAAATAAACTTGCTTTATATATATAATCATTATACTTTCACATTATAAATAAAACAAAAATGGCACAGATCACAACAGAACTACTGGACAAAATCAACCGCCTCCGAATGCGAGGCGACGCCCGCCTGATTGCCGAAAGCAACAATGTTTCCCGGGTACTTATTTACAAGGCGTTTCAGACGGGCACTTGCAGCCAGCGGGTGCTTGATATGATTATTGAATTTTACACCACAAAAGAAAAAGTGGTGGATGCTATTATACAAGACTTAAACCACGAAGCATGAGAAAAGTACTTAACACCATCCTGTTTATCATCATGTGCATCCTGTTCTGCTTTGCCGACAGCTGCATGTAAAACGACGCCATATGAATATCCTCGACCTTATCCTTACCGGTGCAATTATGCTGGCATCCATCATGTTCATGGCGTTCATTTTCGAGCGCAACAATGAGCAGGGGCCAATACTGGACAAATTCCGCGATGACTTTCTGTATTGCCTCCGCGATCTTCCGCTGCTGACACCTGACGACCAGGACCGCGTCATTCATCTGTTCCGCCGTCGTTGGGAGGGCTACGTCAGCCCGGCGGAGATCGACAGGCATGTCCGGCAACTGATCGACGCAAGTATAGAAAATGAAGGGCTGAACTGATGCACTTGCATATAATTGCACGCACATTTGTCACTTTATATTTTATAACATATAAACCTTTACAATGGGACTTAAAACATCGGGGGGCGGTACGATTTACCTGTCCATCCAAAACGGGAAAATCGCGCGGCGCGTACAAGAGCCGACAGCGACAAGTAAGAGCCGGGTCATTGAGGGCTCCGGCAAACTGATCCATGAGGAACTTTATGACAGCGTGGAGGGCATGCTGACGGGCCTCACCACGCGGGAGGGCAACTACGGCAAGGAGCTGCTTATCACAATCAACGACCAGGTGGACAGTTATCAGTTACAGATTAAACTGTCCAGCAGCCCGGCCAGTGCGTTCCTGCGGGCACTGCCGAATGTCGCGCCTGAAATGCCTTTACTTATTATTCCAAAGATTCAAGAGAAGGACGGGGTCAGGCGCACGTCAATAATTTTGAGCCAAAGCAATAAAGGCGTAAAATGGGCGTTTACAAAGGACAATCCAGG
This sequence comes from Terrimicrobiaceae bacterium, assembly GCA_044347585.1. Taxonomy (GTDB): domain Bacteria; phylum Verrucomicrobiota; class Verrucomicrobiia; order Chthoniobacterales; family Terrimicrobiaceae; genus UBA967. Next base: position 9,332 of record JBIKUM010000475.1, on the reverse strand, counting down.
CGACCTTCCGCCGATGAAGAAAATCAAGGTCAAGGGCAAAGAGACCTGGGATGACAGTGAGCAGCTCGATTACTTTGAGAAGATGATTGCTGAATACAGCAACACGCTGAAAGCAACGGGGACCCTCGCCATCGGTGCCGAGCCGCTGGACGATGACGGGATACCGTTCTAAGATATACCATCGGATGGTTACAGAGCCTGAAACGCCCGCGGCTTGTCCGTTATAGGCGCACCCATTCAGGCCATCTGACGCAGACCCGCCGCGCATAAGGTGCGGGTAATTTTTAACACGTTAAACCAAAAACATGGCACAAGAAACTAAACCAACAGACGGAGCATTTGCAACACTTTTAAGGTGGGAGCCACATGTGCAGCATGGCCTAACCAAACGGGAATATTTTGCAGCGATAGCCTTGCAGGGTTTATTGGCGGGTGATACAACACCAGGGGTGTGGATTGTAAAAGACACTAACATTACGTCCACTGCTGTGGAATTTGCTGATAAACTTATTGAAGAACTAAACAAAACCAAACAGCCATGAGCAATTACATCATCGACACCAGCACTAAGCAGCTGACATTTTTAGACGCCCGTTTTTACCGTACCCAGTCCGGAGGCTTTGTTCCCTCCGTGACAACAATCCTCGAAGCCTTTCCGAAAGACGCCGCCTTTTTTGCCTGGCTGAAATCGCAGGGCGAAAACGCCGACGCGGTCCGCGACGATGCGGGCCGCAGAGGCACCACTGTGCATAAACTGACCGAAGCATATGATGCGGGACTGGAGGTCAGCCTCTTGACCGAATCCGGCGAGATCGGCTACCGGATGAGTGAATGGGCGATGTTCGAGCGATATGTCGAGTTTACGCAGCGATGCCATCCGCGCATCATCTTGAGCGAGCAAAATTATATCCATGACGGGCTTGGCTACGCCGGGACCATTGACAGGGTCGTGGAGATCGGGGGCGTTACTACGCTCATGGACATTAAGACAAGCAATAACCTGCACGCGTCTTACTGGCTGCAACTGGCGGCGTACCGGACGCTCCTGCACCGCGTGGCGGGCATTGAGGTCGATCAGGTGGCAATACTATGGCTGAACAGCAAGACCCGAACCGAGGGCAAAAAAGGGGCATTGCAGGGCATCGGGTGGCAACTCATTACTAAGGAGAACACGACCGACGACATGGCCCTGTTTCTGATTACACAGCAATTATGGCAAGCGCAGAACGCTGATGCGAAGCCCAGGCAAGCAATTTATCAGTTAACACATAAAAAACCTACACCATGACCATCAATTCAGACGGCATCGTCACCATCTCAAAGGACGACCTGATTGACACATTGATCGAGTACGTCAACGACTGCATTGGCACCGATGGCGAAAACGTCACAATCGACAAGTCAGCTAAGGATTACATCAATGAGCTTTTTACTAACATCACAACACCAAAACAATGACACCATTCAGTATTGAAGCGTGGGAGCGCGGGCAGGAAGTCCGCACACGCACCGGCAAGACAGTCCAGGGACTTACTCGTTTTAATGCCACGCCCATGGTCTTGGCGGGCACAATCGAGGGTGATGATGACATTTTCACATGGGACATTCACGGCATGTACCATCCGGCAATGAAAGAAAGCCAGTACGACCTTGTCATTTGGCATGACTTGTCCGTTAGGGACGAGGAGATTAATCGGCTTGTTAACATCAATCTGCTGTATCACGCTATGCGCCGGGCACTGCATAGGATCGCCCAGGAGCCCGACCGCGACAAGCGAGCGATCCTTGCCTGGTCCTATGAAAAGGCAGGGGACAGGCTGTCTGACCTTGAATCTGTCAAGCATTATCGGCTGACAAAGGACATGATTGACTGGGAGGTTAATCACTGGATCAACACGTACACCGAAAAGCTGGCAACAAAAACAGATCCGAATGGAGCTGCGTGATTACCAGCTCGACATCGTCCGCCGCGGGGTGGCCATGCTGAAAGAATTTGGCATGGTCTACCTCGCGATGGAGGTGCGGACGGGCAAGACGGCGACGGCGTTAAGTATCGCCCAGGAACACGGGGCGCAGACGGTCCTATTTGTAACGAAGAAAAAGGCGATCAGCAGCATTGAGAAGGATTATTTAGCATTGCCGGTAACGTTTGCGATTAATGTCATCAATTACGACAAGCTGCATCAAATTGACGGGGAGAAGTTTGACCTTATCATTTGCGATGAGGCGCATGGCCTCGGGCAGTTTCCGCTGCCAAACAAGCGGGCAAAGTTACTCAAGACCATCGTAGGCATAAAGCCCGTCATTTACCTGTCCGGTACGCCGACGCCTGAATCGTGGTCGCAGATTTATCATCAATTTTGGATATCCTCCGATAACCCGTTCCCGGAGACGAATTTCTACCGCTGGGCGAAGAATTACGTCGATGTCACCAAAAAATACCTTTACAACAAAGAGGTCAATGATTACACTCATGCGCGGAACGAGGACATAAAAGCCGTTTGTGGACACTTGTTCATCAGTTTTACGCAAGAGGAGGCGGGGTTTGAGCAGGTCGTAGAGGAGGAAGTGCTGACGATCGAGATGGCGGCGCAGACCTACGAGATTGCCAAACGCCTAAAGTATGACAGCGTGTATGTCGGTAAGAAAAGCACAGTCATTGCCGACACTGCCGTCAAGCTTATGGGCAAGCTACATCAGGTGTACAGTGGTACGGTCATAGTGGATGAACCGGAGCGGAAGGGAATTGCCATTGATAATACAAAAGCAAAGTTTATAAAGGGAATATTTGCCAGGCATAAAATCGCCATCTTTTACAAGTTTATCGCCGAGCGGGAGATGTTGGTCAATGTTTTTGGCGATCGAATTGTGGACACGCCGGAGGAGTTCAACGCTACGGGCCCGGATCGCATCTACATAAGTCAAATACAAAGCGGGCGCGAAGGCATAAATTTGAGCGCGGCCGACGCCCTGGTTATGATGAACATCGACTTTTCGGCGGTAAGTTATTGGCAGGCACGGGCGCGGATGCAGTCAAAGGATAGAGACCGGCCGGCAAAGGTGTACTGGATTTTTGCGGCCGGGGGCATCGAAGAAAAAATATACCTTCGGGTACTAAAAAAGAAAGATTACACGTTAGAGCATTTTAAAAGGGACCTTGACAGCGAAACCATAAACCATTTTTAACATGATTGTAATTTTAACAGACGCACCCAACAGCTTTAATCCGCTTGACTTATTTATCATAGCGGCAATTCTTATCATTTCACTATCCATTAAGACCTGGATTAAAAGGGCAAAAAACAAACGTAACCGCAAAAATCAACAATTATGAAAAAGTACTTTATCAGCCTCATTATCGCATTTAGCCTAATACAACCGGCAGCAGCATGCAGCGTGTGCCAAAAGGTAGAAAACGCCTGGGATACGTTTTGGACATGGCTTGAGAAGAAAGCCTGCGAATCTGCGCAGTTTCATTACAAAAGGATAAGCGGTCAGAATGGGGTATGTGAGCATGGGGGAAAGCATCAAAAATATTAGTGGTTGGTTGGTAAATCAGCACCCGGTGCGTTTCTACGCGCTGGGGTTATTTGTCGGGGTGGCGGAATTGGTTAACCGCATGGACAGCATTTAAGTTGCTTATAAAGAGGTCTCCCAAACTTTACAGGTTCGATTCCTGTCCCCGACACTGTTTTTTGCATGAGTAAGTCGGACGGGGGTTTCTACCCCTGTCCATTTAATTCACTTGACACTTTTCTAATATGGACACTAATTTTTTACGGCATGTCGGGGAGGAAATTAGAAAGGCGCGGATAGCCAAAGGCATGAGCCAGCAGCAGCTTTCCTATGAAATAGGCGTACTCGATAACACCACAGTCTCCCGGTACGAGAACGGCACGGTCGCAATGTCTATTTTACGACTTGCCAAAATTTGTCAAATATTAGAAATTGATGGCGTGGAACTTTTTAACAAATGTTATGCTCGAATCCAAAATCCAGCGCGGCATTATTAACCTGCTCGAGGCGGACGGGTGGTACGTCATCAAGCTCATGCAGACCAACAAGAACGGCATCCCTGACCTCATTTGCCATAAGGCAGGGCGCACCATATACATCGAGGTAAAACGCCCAGGAGAGAAGCCCAGGCCTTTGCAGCTCGTCCGTCACGCACAGCTTGCAGCGGCGGGCATAAAAACCTACGTCATGACCAAAATTAATATAGATGGAATCAGAGAAAATTCAGCGTCTCCTGCGCATGCACAACAAGCTATTAGCTGGGATTATCTGGACTGACAAGGAATGCTTGTCAGCTCCCTACATTGCAGGATACATTGAGGCGCTGGCGGCCCAGCTGGGTGAGAAAGTAGAGGGCTACCGCATTTTTGACACGATGGTCCGTGATGGGATCATAAAGGAATGTCAGACCCGATCAATGCAAAAGCACTACGTCCACAATCTCCCGCAGACAATAGTCAGTAACTTTCCGAAAAAATAACGACCATGATCGACCACATTATTGAACTGCATGATGCAGACATCAAAGTCATGCCCGTGAAGTCCGTCGGCACGGACATTTACCACATTCACGAATACCGCTCGAAGTTTGCGACAGGATTGTCAGAGGAGGAGCACAGGGCATGGATAGGCAAAGGATACAACGGCCTTGCCGTCATCATGGGCGAAGCGAACCCGACGCTTTTAGCACTTGACTTTGATGAAAAGCATAACGGCGGCGTCCCGCTGTTTGACCGGTGGCGGAAACTTATCAGCCCGGAGCTTTACGCGCGCCTGGTCATTGAACGTACTCGCTCGGGTGGGTACCATGTCTATTTCTTTTGTCCTACGAAGCCAAAAATTCACGCCATTGCTGCTAATGAACAAGGGCGCGAGCTGGTGGCATTGCGTGGCAATTTTAACGGAATCACTTACTGCGCGCCTACCAACGGTTACACGTTTATACAAAAGTCGCTGACGGAGGTTGAGACGCTTGAATTTGAGGAAGTCATGCAACTGATTGAGGCGGCCTACACGCTCAATAGTTTCACGGGGAACACGATCACGCAGTCCGGCGGGTTGAAGAAATATAGCGCGTCCAGGTACCCGTCACCTCCGGTGAAATATGAGGCGGTCCTGAAAAAGTTTGATGCCGAGATTGAGGAAATGTTCATCCCGGAGCTGCTTGTTTCAATGGGGTGGTCATACAATCAAAAGACCATCGACAGGCCCAGAGAGGGCCGCGGCGATCATGGTAAGTTCATCGAGATGTTCCGGCCGGGCAAGGCCGAGCATGAGAAGAAAATTCGCAGCGCGGCGTACTATTATGAGAAAAAACGCCTATCCGTTTATACGAATGACCAGGGCGTAAAATTGCCATCCATCAACAACAGCGACGGGCTGGCGTCATGGCTGTCACCTTTTATGGTCCTGTATTACCTAAATGACAGGAACTGGGAGCTGACTTATCAAAAGGTCATTGAGGTATCGGCTGACTACAAGATCGATCTACCTGAACGCACGCCGATGGTCTATGCGACGCCGAACCGCGACGGGAGCCTGACGTATCGCCTTGAGATCATGGGGGTGCAGGAATGGGCGATCAATGCAGGCTACAAGTGGTTCCGCCTGGCAGATGGGAATGACAGCCCTGTGAAGATTGTGAAGGTTGTGGATAATGTTATTTATGATGTCGAGGAGGCCGACGTTCATCGGGAGTACATGGAGGAGGTGCGCCGGTCGTATCCGGATGCGTCAGCGCAGCGGATCCTTGTCACGTTCATGCCCAGGATCATGTCATACCTGACAGTGTTACCTGTTTTTGACGGGGAGATGTTGCGGGATAAAGATGACAGGTCATACATGTTTTTTAACAACGGAATTGTAGAGATCACAAGGAACCAGGTCAAACTGCACAGGTACCAGGACCTGCACGGGCACATATTCGCGTCGGACATCAAAGACATTGACTACAAAAAGACCTCCAGCCTGGGGGATTTCTCGGACTTTATCGACATTGTAAGCATCGACGAAAAGGCGACCGATTTTATTAAAAGCTGCCTGGGATACATTTTACATAGTTACAAAAAGAAGTCATTTGCAAAGGCCCTGATGATTATCGAAGATGTCGAGGACCAGGAGGAAGCCAGAGGGCGGTCGGGTAAGGGGCTTATCGGGCAGTTTGTCAAATACATGCGTAACACTGTCGAGCAGGACGGCAAGGTGTACAAGTCAGACAGCCAGTTTAAAATGCAGCGGGTGGGTGTTAAGACTGATATATTTTACATTAACGACCCGACCGCACAGATATTGATGCAGCAGTTTTACAACTTCATTACGGATGATTTTACCGTGGAAATGAAAGGCAAAACCTCGTTTGTGATACCCTATAAATTGTCGCCTAAACTGCTCATTACGACCAATTACTTGCCACCACTGGAGAGCGACAGCGACAAGGACAGGTTCATTGTTATGGCCATAAAAAAGGTATTCAGCGCGACATACCGGTTTCAAGATGTGTTCAAAGGGCCTGATTTTTTCAGCGATGAATGGCCGGAGAAGGAGAAGTTAGCCGTTTACAATTTCGCGATCGAGTGCATCCAGATGTACCTGCGGGATGGCATCATCAAGTATGAGAACATTGACATCAAGCAAAAAATGGAGCGCAGGCTGATATCAACGCTGGTGCCTGGCTACCTTATCGAGGTCATGGAGAACGCTTTTGAGTGTGCTGCTGGGTCCGTTAGCCATAGGATTTTTGAGGAAAAACTGGAGCCGTTTGGGGTTAAAATTGGCAGCGGGGAAACGCTTGTTTCTTGTTTTCAGCATACCGGGGACAGTATAAAAATATACTCGCAAAAGTTATGGGGGTATTGCCAAAAGGCATATTCGGCGAAAATATTGGACAAGTTTTTCGGCAGGAAATTGTCTTTTTTTCTGCAAAAATCAGGGTATAATTATATCAAAGAGAGGGACAAAAACGGGCGATTTTTTGAGGTAAAAATTGCTGCCATCAACGAGATAAATCAATGGTCGAAAAGGGAAAAAGTTAATGGCAGCGCGGAAAATTTAATGGCAGAATCAGGTTTAGAGAAACAACATATTAGTAATTTACCTAATGACTATCTCCCGTTTTGAAAAATCTGCCATCAATTTAATGGCAGCAGCCATGAAGAAATATTTTTTAATGGCGGCTGCAAGTAATTGAATTACAACAAGTTACAACGTACCTGCTATTAAAACCATTAAAATTCCTAAAAAATAATAAGTAAATAAAAAGTAAATAATATAGGTATATATATATAAGGGTTTGGACATTTAATGGTTTTATTGGCAGAATCACAAATTGATAAAAAAAATAAACATGTTACAGAATGAAAAAACAGTAGTCGAAATCGTCAGCGAGATGTGTCAGGTCGATGACATTTTTCACAAGTGCCGGAAGCGGGATAATGTGCTTGCCCGTCAGTTTGCCTGGAAGATAATGAGAGATTATTTTGGGTACACTTTGGTGCGTATTGCTGATTTGTTCACCAAAGATCACAGCACGATCATCAACGGGCTCGAAACGATTAACAACCTCATCGCCGTGAACGATACCGTCACGCTGATGCGCTGGCAGGACATAATGAGCGATGACCGGATGACCGTGATACTGGAACAGACGGATAAGGTGGTGACCATGTTGGTGCCGGGATATGTCGATAAAAGCGAACTCGTTGACTACATCAAAGCAGCCTATCCAAAAATCGAAATCCACTAATTAGCCACATTGTTGCTGCATGTTGACAATGTTGACTAATTTGGTCCGATATGGCTTATGACAGGGAGGAGATATATCAGCTTGCATTACGCAAAATTGTAGAGGAGGAGTGCGTTACGGAATCAGAACTAAAACTGTGCTTGCCTATATGTCACCAGACCTGGTATGACTGGGGCTTCGACAAATCTGACGAGATAAAAAGGCTTATCCGCGAGGAAAAAGTAAAGATCAAAAAAAAGATGCGTCGTAATTGGCGCAATTCTGATAACCCGACCTTACAGATTGCCGAGTTCAAACTGATCAGCGACGACGATGAGCTCGAGCGGCTGAACACGCAGAAAGTAAACCAAACAATCAACGTGCCCAAACCGGGCATTGCGTTATACATCGGCACAGATGCAGACGATCAAAGTGACGGCGACGAAGCCGATGGCCAGAACGATTAAAGCTCTTTTAAATTCAGACAGACGTTACATTTGCCATGAGGGCGGCGCGCGAAGCGGTAAGACATTCGGGATTTTGCAGGCCCTGATTTACTGGGCTGATAATAACCCGGGAACGAAGATTTCAGTCGTGTCACATTCGCTCCCACATCTGAAACGCGGCGCGTTCAGGGATTTCATGGAGATCATGAACGGGTGGCAATGGTACAGCGAAAGCCAGCACAACAAGACGGACCAGGTGTACACATTCGAGAACCGGTCTTACATTGAGTTTGTGGGGCTGGAAGATCCCGGCAGGGCAAGAGGTCCGGCGCGGGATATTCTTTTCGTGAATGAGGCGAATTTGATAAGCAAACCGCTCTTTGACCAGCTGGATATGCGGACGACGTTTAAGGTCATCACTGACCTCAACCCGGCCGATTTTGACTGCTACGCCTATCATATCGCGGACGGCGACAAGGCCGTCAAGGTCGTCAGCACATACAGGGATAACCCATTCCTGTCCGACATGCAGCGCGGCGTGATTGAAAGCTACCGCGACGCGGACCCGATGATGTGGAAAGTCTACGGCCTCGGCGAACGCGGAGCCAGTCAAGAGCAGATATACACGCACTGGAGGATATGCGAACAGATGCCGGAGGGGGAGACGTTTTACGGCCTTGACTTTGGATATCGCAATCCGACCGCCATCGTCAAGGTGAAACTTTACGACAATGCGCTTTATGTCAAGGAATTGCTTTACCAGTCTAACCTAACAACGAATGACCTTGCTGACCTTATGCCATCGCTGGGCATTGCGCCTGGAGATGAGATTTTTTGCGACGCGGCGGAACCGAAAAGTATTGAGGAGTTACATAGATGCGGGTGGAATGTGAAGCCTGCGGACAAGGATGTTTATGCCGGCATTATGAAAGTAAAAAGCCTCCCGCTGTTTGTTCACGGAAGTAGCGTAAATTTGATGCACGAGCTGAAAAGCTATAAATGGAAAACTGACAAAGACGGAACGGTCATCGATAAGGAACCAGTGAAGCTGAACGATCACATCGTGGATGCAATGCGTTACGCGGTGTTCACGAAATTAAAACAGCCAGCCCTGACATGGGGCGTCATGTAATGGCGATATTTGACCGGTT
>JBIKUM010000391.1:0-2780 GCA_044347585.1 Terrimicrobiaceae bacterium | reverse complement strand
GGCTAAGGCACCGAGGCTATGGGCAACCTTTTTCAGGTCTCCAACCAGACGTCCCTCGGCGAGGCGGAGGAGGAGATCATCGGACGCCTCAACCGCGTCATCGAGCAGGTCATCGAGCATGAGCAAAATGCCCGCGCCCTCCTAGCCCAGCGCAAAGCGATCACCCTGCACGACCAGATCGGCCGCGCCTATGGCCTCCTTTGCCACTCCTACTCGATCAGCTCCAAGGAAGCCTTGAATCTTCTTTCGATTATCAAGCTCGGCATCGACCTCGCCGTCTTTCCCGATGCCCACCGCTTTCCGGTGGATGAGCTTTTTATCGAAACCCAGCCCGCCCATCTTCAAAAGGGCGCTCAAGTCGTAAAAATGTCCTCCGAGGAAAGGGACGCCTTGCGCGCCACCATTATTCGGGCCAAATTATCCCAAGTCCCGCAGCCGGACATCGCCAGACTAAGGCTTGCCACACCCGCCAACACCGAAAATCAATGATGAACAACTTCACTCCACGCGCCCAACAGGTTCTCGCCCTCGCCCGCAAGGAAGCCGACCGCTTCAATCACAACTATGTCGGCACCGAACATCTGCTTCTCGGGTTGATTAAGCTCGGCCAGGGCGTCGCCGTGAATGTTCTTCAAAAGATGGGCCTCGACCTCGAAACCGTGCGTATGGAGGTCGAAAAACAAGTCGGCTCCGGCCCGGAGACCAAGATGGTGGGCAACATTCCCTACACTCCGCGCGTCAAGAAAGTCCTTGCTCTTGCCGGGAAGGAAGCCAAGAGCCTGCAGCACTCCTATGTCGGCACCGAGCACATTCTTCTCGGCCTGCTTCGCGAGGGTGAGGGCGTCGCCGCCCGCGTTCTGAAAAATCTTGAGGTCGACATCGAGCGCACCCGCAATGAAATTCTTAAGGAACTCGATCCGAATTTCGCTCCCGATGAGGATAGCGACACGATTCCCACCGAGGCAGGTCCAAGCGGCAAGACCTCCAGCAAAACTCCGGCTCTTAAAGCCTACGGCCGCGACCTCACCGAGCAGGCCCGCAAAGGCGAACTCGACCCCGTCATCGGGCGTGCCGATGAGATCGAGCGCATCGTTCAAATCCTCTGCCGCCGCACCAAGAACAATCCCGTCCTCATCGGCGAGGCGGGCGTCGGCAAGACGGCCATTGCCGAAGGTCTCGCCCAGGAGATCATCTCCGGCAATGTTCCTGAAATTCTCCGCGACAAACGCGTCGTCACCCTCGACCTCGCTCTCATGGTCGCCGGCACCAAATACCGTGGCCAATTTGAAGAACGCATCAAGGCCGTGATGGATGAGATTCGTAAAAACAAAAACATCATCCTCTTCATCGATGAGCTTCACACACTCGTCGGAGCCGGTTCCGCCGAAGGCGCGATGGATGCCTCGAACATCATCAAGCCCGCTCTCAGTCGTGGCGAAATGCAGTGCGTCGGAGCGACAACGCTTAACGAATTCCGCAAATACATCGAAAAGGATTCCGCCCTCGAGCGCCGTTTTCAGCAGGTCAAAGTGGAAGCTCCCACAGTCGACCAGACGATCCAGATTCTTCATGGCATCCGTCCAAAATACGAGGCGCACCACAAGGCCAAGTTCCTCGACGAGTCGCTCGAAGCTGCTGCCAAACTCTCCGACCGCTACCTCACCGGACGCTTTCTGCCCGACAAGGCGATCGACCTCATGGACGAAGCCGGTTCCCGCGCCCGCATCGCTGCGATGACCCGCCCGCCGAATGTCAAAGACATCGAAGCCGAAATCGAAACCATCCGCCTCGACAAAGAGGCTGCCATCAAGTCCCAAGACTTCGAGAAAGCCGCATCCCTCCGCGATGTCGAGAAGCAGGCCAAGGACAAGCTCGACGGTATCCTCTCCGAGTGGCGCGCCCACAAAGAAGAAAAGGAAGTCACCGTCAGCGCTGATGAGATCATGCAGGTCCTCTCGAAGTGGACTGGTGTGCCTCTTTCCCGCATGGAACAGCAGGAAACTGCGAAACTCCTCGCGATGGAAGGCGAACTCGAAGGCAAAGTCATCGGCCAAAACGAGGCTGTTGTGGCCATCAGCAAAGCCCTCCGCCGCTCCCGCGCAGACCTCAAGGATCCCAAGCGTCCTATCGGCTCCTTCATTTTCCTCGGCCCGACGGGTGTCGGAAAAACCTTCCTCGCTCGCACGCTGGCGGAGTTCATGTTCGGCACGGCCGATGCGCTCATCCAGATCGACATGAGCGAATACATGGAGAAATTCAGCGCCTCCCGCCTCATCGGTTCGCCTCCCGGCTACATCGGCTATGAAGAGGGTGGCCAACTCAGCGAGGCTGTGCGCCGCAAGCCCTATGCTGTCGTGCTATTCGACGAAATCGAAAAAGCCCACCCGGATGTCATGCATCTCCTCCTTCAAATCCTGGAGGAAGGCAAGATCACCGACTCGCTCGGCCGCAAGATCGACTTCCGCAACACGATCATCATCATGACCTCGAATGTCGGAGCGGAGCTGATCAAAAAGCAGACCACTCTTGGCTTCGGCGCGCCGGTTGCCGGCACGGACAACTACGATGTGATGAAGGATAAAATCCTCGGCGAAGCCAAACGCGTCTTCAAACCCGAGTTCATCAACCGTCTCGACGACATCATCGTCTTTCACACACTCGAAAAACCCGACCTGATCAAAATCGTGGATCTCGAAATCAGCAAAGTCGTGGAACGCATCAAGACGAAGAATATCCACCTCACTCTCGACGAGACGGCTCAGGAATTCCTCATCACCAAA
>JBIKUM010000066.1:0-10913 GCA_044347585.1 Terrimicrobiaceae bacterium | reverse complement strand
GTATTTTGACGGTCAGTTCGACGATGCTCGACTCGCGATCACTCTGGCGCGAACGGCAGTTCACCACGGGGCTTGCGTGCTGAACCATGCCCGCGTGACTGGTCTTGCAAAAACAGACGGCCTCGTGAGTGGTGTTCATTTCTCGGATGTCGAAACGGGCCGCGATTATGAGCTGAGGGCGCGTGTGGTGGTGAATGCCACTGGCATTTTCAGCGACGAGATTCGTCTCATGGATGACGCCAAGGCTCAACGCGCCGTGCAGCCCAGCCAAGGTGTGCATTTGGTTTTTGACCGCTCGTTTTTACAAGGTGATTCGGCAGTCATGGTTCCCCACACGGACGATGGACGCGTTCTCTTTGTGATCCCGTGGCATGGCAAGGTGCTGGTGGGAACCACTGACACGCCGATGGATCATGCCGATCTGGAGCCTCGTGCTTTGAAGGAGGAGATTGGTTTTATTCTGCGCAATGCCGCGCGGTATCTGGCCCGTGATCCAAAGGAAAAAGACATCCTCGCTGTGTTTGCGGGTCAGCGTCCATTGGTCCGCCCGCCCGGCAAGGACGGCACCGCGACGAAGGCGATTTCGAGGAATCACGAGGTCCTTGTTTCGAATGGCGGTTTGGTCACGATTGTCGGAGGGAAGTGGACGACCTACCGGCAAATGGCGGAGGACACGCTCGATAAAGCCATCACTCTCGCGGGTCTTGAAGACCGTCCATGCGTCACTGAAAATCTGCAACTTCACGGCTGGCGTAGTCCCAATGCGGATCCGTTGCCAGACTGGCTTGCCGTTTATGGCAGTGAAGCAGTCGATGTGCTCGCGCTTGTGCAGGAGGATGCCTCGTTGGGAGAACTTCTGCACCCCCGTCTGCCTTACCAGATGGCGGCCGTCGTTCAAGCCGCCCGGCAAGAGCAGGCGCGCACAGTCGAGGATGTGCTTTCCCGTCGCACGCGGGCTCTTCTTTTGGATGCCCGAGCTGCCATTGAGGCGTCGTCGAAGGTGGCTGAGTTACTGGCCAAAGAACTGGGCCGTGACAAGACTTGGGCGGAGGCTCAAGTGGCCGAATTCACGGAGCTAGCCAAAGGCTACTTGCAACCGGAATCTTGAGGGTCTCAGTCGCCGAAGCCTGCGCGCACCTCGTTCACGTCATCCAGCGAAAGCATTTTTGCAATCAAGACCGATGCGGTGCCGGAGTTGATCTTCGGCGACAAACTCACGGTCGCCGTTCCGTTGTGAAATGTGACGGATTGGTTTTCGGAGGCGGTGGATGATTTCAAAAATGCACGAAGCTTGCCGAGAATAATGGCTTCTTCGAAGAGCGAAGGTGCTGCGGTTTTGGCGGTGGATTTGCCAACCCGGATGCTTTTGCCATCAATGTCCGTGACTTCAAAGGATGAGCGCAAGCGTTCTCCAACCTGCGCCGAGAGTGGTTGGGATTGCGGTGGAAGAACGGAATCGGGTTGTTTCCGCTCCTGCTGAGAAGGCGAAATCTTCGGCTTGGGTGCGGGCTCAACCTTCGAGCGCAATAGTGAATCATGAGCTTCGATTCTTGTAACCGCAACTCCGGACGGAGTCTGAGATTCCTTTTGCGTTTGGCAGGCGCTCAAAAGTCCAATGCAAGCGAGAGCACGGGCTGTTAATAGCCCGGCTTTTCTCAACCATTGAAACGCAGGTGCTGTTGACCGCTTGAAACGGTAGGCTCTCATGCGAACAGGAGGCGGGATATTGGTAAACCCGCAGGCAATACGTAAGAATGGAAGGTCCGCCGCGCGAGGCGGCGGAGCCATTCTACGACTTGTAGCGCAAACGCTTTTTGTGGCGGTTTTCTTTCATCCGCTTGCGGCGTTTGTGTTTTGCGATTTTTGACTTTCTCTTCTTTTTAATGGAACCCATGGGATTTCGGGACTGCGTTGTAAACTAATCTTGAACTAATATACGACTTTGTTGAGTGGATACTCGATGATCCCTTCAGCACCGAGATTTTTCAGGCTGGGAATGATCTCGCGCACGATTTTCTCTTCGATCACCGTTTCGATGGCGACCCATCCGGGTTGGGCCAAAGGCGAAATGGTAGGATTCCGTAATGCGGGCAATGCCTCAAGCAATTTTTTCAAGCCGGACTCGGGAAGGTTCATTTTCAGACCGACGAGATCTCTCGCGGCGAGGGCGCCTTTGAGGAGAAGCGCGAGGTGGCTGATCTTCTCCTTCTTCCAATCGTTCGCCCATGCGGAGCGGTTCGCGAAGAGCGCGGGATACGACTCCATGAGCGTGTCCACGATGCGGAGCTTGTTCGCGCGGAGCGAGGATCCGGTCTCTGTGATGTCCACAATGGCGTCGACGAGATCTGGCACTTTGACTTCGGTGGCACCCCAGGAAAATTCGACTTCGGCCTTTACTCCGGCGCGTTCGAAGAAGCGGCGGGTTATGCCGACCGCCTCGGTGGCGACGCGCTTGCCATCGAGGTCACGGGTTGATTTGATTGGAGAATCCTCGGGCACGACGAGCACCCAGCGGGTCGGGTTTGCAGTGGCCTTGCTGTAGGGAAGTTTGACGACCTCTTCGACATCCGAGCCATTTTCCTCGACCCAGTCATGTCCTGTGATCCCGCAGTCCAGATACCCATGCTCGATGTAGCGGCTGATTTCCTGGGCGCGTAGGAGGCGGATGCGAAGCTCGGGGTCATCCACCGAGGGACGGTAGGAGCGGCTGGAGCCGGAAATCGCGTAGCCCGCTTTTGCGAAGAGGGCGATTGTTGGCTCCATGAGGCTGCCAGAGGGGAGACCGATCGTGAGAATTTTTTGTTCCATGAGAAATGCTGAGACTAAAGTTTGAGACGGAATGGTGAAAAGTTTGGTTTTTCCTACCGGTCAGATCGTTTGGGAAAGGAAGCCGCCATCGATGCGGATGTCCGTGCCGGTCACGAACGAGCTGGCATTCGGGCTCGCGAGGAAAATGACGGCGCCCGAGAGTTCCTCGGCTTCGCCAAATCGAGCCATGGGCGTGTGGCCGAGAATCGCTGCGGCTCGGGGAGTCGTCGAGCCGTCGGGATTGAAGAGGAGACGGAGATTTTGTTCGGCGGGAAAGAATCCGGGAGTGATGGAATTCACGCGCACGCCGGAGGTCGCCCACTCGCGAGCGAGGAAATTCGTGAGATTCAGAACGGCGGCCTTGGCGGCGGAGTAGGCCACCACGCGGGAAAGAGGAATGTGCGCGGAGGCGCTGGCGACATTGATGATGCTGCCTCGACCGGCATCGACCATGGCTTGGCCGATGACTTGGCATGGCAACAAGGCGCCGCCGACGAGGTTGAGATCGAAGCTCGAAGTCCAATCCTCGGCGGCGATTTGGAAAAAGGGATTTTCCGGGGTCACAGTGACGCGTGGGTCGTTTCCGCCGGCGGCATTCACGAGGACGGATGGGACGCCGAAGCGCTCGGTCGTTGCTTTAAGAAGTTCCTCCAGGCTCTCGCGGTCGGTGGCATCGCATTCGATAAATGCAGCGCGTCCGCCGTTTTTTTGGATTTCTGCTGAACGCTGGGCGCCGCGCTCGGCATTGCGTCCGGCCACCACCACAGTTGCTCCGGCGGAGGCGAGGGCGACTGCCATGCTGCCGCCAAGGACGCCTGTTGCGCCAATAACCACAGCGACTTCTTCGGAGAGATCAAAAAGGTTTGTTGCCATATATTGGCCACTAAAAACAAACCAGCCCGAGCCCGCACGATTTTTTTTGACTTGGACTAGCGCTGGCAGAGGTAAAAATGACACACTCATGTTGAAGGATACCCAAAACGAGCGCGACGAGCGGCGCATGCCTATCGATCGTGTGGGAGTGAAGTCTCTGCGCTACCCGCTGCAGGTCCGCGACAAGGAGCACTCTGTTCAAAGCACTGTCGCAAACATTCAGCTCACGGTTGACCTGCCACACCACTTCAAGGGCACCCACATGAGCCGATTCATCGAGGTTCTCTCGGAACATGGTCCCGTGATCCATGTGGAAAACATCCGCGACATCCTCGAGCAAATGTGTCGGCGGCTTGAGAGCGGCTGCGCTCATCTCGAAATCGAGCTTCCATTTTTTCTGGGCAAAAAAGCGCCCGTGAGCGGAGCGGTCGGCTTGATGGATTACACGGTCCGCTTCAGCGCGACCCTCGAAAACGGCGACATGGATTTTGTCGTCACCACCATCGTGCCCGTTACCACGCTCTGCCCATGCTCGAAGGCGATCAGTGCGGCTGGCGCCCACAACCAGCGCGGGCATGTGACACTCTCAGTGCGCTGCAAAAAGCCGATGTGGATCGAAGACATGGTGCGCCTCGCCGAGGAGTCCGCCAGCGCCGAGCTTTTCAGCCTGCTGAAGCGTCCCGATGAAAAACATGTCACCGAACAGGCCTATGCGAATCCTGTCTTCGTCGAAGATCTGGTGAGGAATGTCGCCGTTCGTTGCGAGGCAGATGCGAACATCCTCTGGTATCGCGTCGAGGTGGAGAATTTCGAATCCATCCACAACCACAGCGCCTACGCGCTCATCGAGAAAAAAAGCGCCTGACTCTTAGGCTTTGCTGCTTTCTCTCGTCTGGAGTTTGGAAGCGAGGAGTCGAAGCAAAGCCACCCCGGCGATAGCTCCGCTCATGTCCGCGATCCAATCCTCAAGACTTAACCCGGAGCGCCCGGGGATGAATTGCTGATTGTATTCGTCCAGCGCTCCGAGCAAACCCATCACCACCGCAACGGTCAGTAGCAACCGGATGCCTTCGAGCTTCGCAATAAGATGCAGAGAGGCCGCAAGAACGACTCCGCCACCGAGAAAAAAGACGAAGTGCAGAATTTTGTCCTGCTGCGGAACCACCATCTGCGGCATCTCCGTCGGCACGCTGTTCGACACATGATAAAGAATCGCCAGCCAGATTCCGAAAAGCGTCGTCGGCACTGCGGGGCGGTTGAGTATAAAATCCAGAATTCGGTAAAGGGCGGCCATGCGATGAGTGCGGCATTTTTACCAGTTGCCGGGCGAAGTGGAGCTTTTTCACCAGCGTGCTGGTTTTCCGGTGTCGCGTTCTACAGAGATTTTATAGACACAATTTACAGAATTTAAAAAATTCAAGGGCAGTGACTTGCTTGAAAATCGCTTTTTTGGTGCGCAGGATTTTTGAGGCTGCCGAATACTTGGCACGGCTGTTGCTCTATTTGTTTTCATAAAGAACAACCCGGCCGTAGGGATTAAGCTTACAAACTTGGGGGAGGGAGTGAGCTTGGGACGGTCGGGTTGTTTTTTTGTCCCTCTGCAGCGATCGGCGCGTCAGTTTGCGCGCAGCAAAAACCAACCTGCTACGCCGCCGAGTAGCATCAGCAAGGCGGGGTTGATTCGCTTGGCAAAGAGGATACCTGTGACGGCAAGGGCGGTTATGCAGGTGATAGTGTTGAAGTGTGTGCTGTGGCTGGGATTGATGCAGGCCGTTTTTCCGACGGCGTGGACGCCTGCGAGCATGAGGCCTATGGTGATCGGGGCCATGCCTTGTTGCACCGAAGCACGCCAAGGGTTTTCCTTGAAATGATCCCAAATGTAGCTGCAGCCGTAGGTCAGAAAACTCGAGGGCAGGTAGAATGCCACGAGCGCGATGATGAGGCCTGCGGCACCGGCGGCTTGCCAGCCGATGAGGGCGACCATCGACATGTTCGGGCCGGGAGCCATCTGGCCCAGACTGTAAATGGTGGCGAATTGGTCGCCGGTAACCCAGTGGTGAAGGGTGACGGTCTCGTGTTCCATCTGCGGCAGCACGGCGCTACCTCCTCCCACGGCGAGCAGCGAGAGGAGGCAGAAGACATTCAGGATTTTTACGAGGTCGCTCATGGGTTTGGCTTCGCCGCTCTCGGGCGGCAGAGAATGATGGCGACGGGGGCTATGAGAAAAAGCACCACCGGCAGGGACACATGGTGAAAGGCCACGAGATAATATGTTCCCAGAACGAAACACAGGTCGCGGAGGTTCAGGAATTGCTTCGCGCCGATTTTGAGAGTGACCTGAAGAAGGAGTCCCACAGCGGCTGCGGCGACTCCAGCCAGGGCGGCGGCGACATTTGGATTGTGGCGGAAGCGGTCATATAAAATGCCCAACACCAACAAAAGCAGCACACCGGGAAGAATCAGGCCCAAAGCTGCCGCGACAGCGCCTTGTGGGCCGGCCAGTTTTCGCCCGGCAATGATCGCAACATTCACGGAGTTCAGTCCCGGCAGTGTCTGGCCGATTTCCAGCGCGGCGAGGAATTCCTCCTCGTCCATCCACTTTTTATCGGTCACCAGAGCATCGCGCAGGTATGCAACAAGACCCCCGCCGAAGCTGGTGATGCCGATCTTGGCAAAAACGCGAAAGATTTCCGGCGCGCCGGGCATATTACTCGCTGCGGGTGGCATGGGGAGATTGTCCGAGTTGGTAAACAAGTGCCGTTTTGGTGGTGCCCAGGGAGACCCACTCATGGGCGTCGAGTTGGAGCGTTTTGTAGAAATCCTCCGCCCGCTTCAGGCTCGACTTGTGGATTTCATCCTCGCTGTCAAAGCGGCACTGGAAGGCGAATTCACCGCAGAAGGCCCGCTCGTATTTCCGCGTGCGCCACACGGCAATCGTTGTTTTGCCGTTGAAGCCTCCGCCGAAGTGCAACTCGCCCACATCGACCTGCACCTCCTCCACCGCCATGTCGTTGACGAGCCGGAGCGGAGTCTCATGGTCCGCACCGACCTGGTGGATCGCTGGAAACGCCCCGGCCAAATCCTTCACGGCGACTTCCAAACCCTCGCGCGGTTTCGCCAGCACGCAGTTGTGGGAAAAAATAGAACGCGCACCACCGAGCGTCTCCCGCAGAGGCAGAAGTTCCTCTTTGAATTTGATCTTGGCGATGCCGCCCGATGTTGCCGGCCGCACATCCACCGCTGCGGCCTCTTTAAAATCCGGATGCCGGAATTTGAATGTGAGCTCCGGAATGCCCTGCGGCCAACCGCCTTTGTAATGCGTGCGCAAACGCAGGATGAAGTGATTTTTATAAAGCGCAAAATCCTCCGTGTCGTAGAAAAGAACCTCCCTCACATTGCTCTCAAAGGCATTCTCTGCCTCCTTGATCTTCACCCCGAATTTTTTCGCCGTGCTGCGAACGATTTGCCAGAAATCCACGAATGCCTGCGCTGAAGTGAAATGCTGCGCCTGCAAAATAATCTTATACTCGCGATACTGAATCCGATCCTGCGGGGTGTTTTCGATTTCGTGCTTCGACATGTAGCCCATAAACGCACACTCGGTTCCTCAAGGCAAAAGGCTTTTCGCCATTTGCCGTGCAATGAAGTAATCAATTAATCCATGGAACAAAAATCTGTGGCTGTGATCGGGGCCGGGATGGCCGGGATTGGTGCGGCGCGGTCGCTGGCTGATGCGGGATTTCGGGTGGTGGTTTTCGACAAGTCGCGCGGATTGGGCGGGCGGTGTGCGACGAAGCGTTGGGAGGGGCACTCAGTGGATCACGGGGCGCAGTTTTTCACGATGCGGGATGTGGATTTTTCGCAGGCGGTGCGAGGGGCTTGCGGCGCGGATTTGCTGGAAATGCAGGCACCGATTGTGGATGAGGCCGGTCGCGAGATGCCAAGCGAGGGGCGTTTTTTTCATGCGCAGGGCAACAGCCGTCTGGCGAGGGCGTTGGCCGAGGGCTTGGATGTGAGGACGGGAGTGACGATTGAAGCCGTCGAAGATCGCCGTGTGGGCGGTGAGGAGTTCGATCTTATCCTCAGCACGGCTCCTTGGCCGCAGACCGCGAAACTGGCCGGGATTTCAGGCGCTCAAAATCCCTACGCTCCGTGTTTGGCGGGGCTTTTTCTTCACGAGGGTGAGTGGGTGGGGGCAACGGCGGCGAGGTATGCCATCAGCGACCGTTCGGGGCATGCGGTGGCTTGGTCGGCGTGCGAGAATCACAAGCCCGGGCGTGTTGGCGAGGGCTTCACTGTCATGGTCGTCCACGCTTCGGAGGAATTCAGCCGCACCCGCTTGGAGGACGATCCGGCAAGCTGGGCTGCCGATCTGCGGGCTATTGTGGAGGAGCGCTGGGACATTCCATCAAGCGCCTTCCGCGCCGTGCATCCGCACCGCTGGCGATATGCGCGCATTTCGCAGAAAATGGAAATTCCGGAACTGCCCGAGGGATGGCAGTTCGCGGGGGATTTGCTCACTGAGTCACGGGTTGAATCCGCCTGGCTGGCGGGACGGGAGGTGGCGGCACGGATTCTTGCTGGCGCATGAGCCGTGGCGGGCGCACTTTGTTTTCAACATGAAAATCGGAATCATCGGAGCAACTGGTTATGTGGGGGCTCGGCTTTGCCGCATGGCCGAGGCGGCAGGGCATGGCGTGGTGCGTTTTTCGCGAAGCGCGCGGGCGGGGTTTCGTAGGATCGAAGCGCGCGGTGGTCTCGATTTTTCGGGTTTGGATGCGGTGGTGAATCTCGCGGGCGAGCCGATCTTGGGACTGTGGACGGCCTCGAAAAAGGAAAAGATTCTGCGCAGCCGTGTGGAAACAACGCGTCAGGTGGTCGGCAGTCTTCATTCGGGCATTGGCGTGCTTGTGAACGCCTCGGCGATTGGATTCTACGGTGACACGGGTGAGCAGGAGGTCTATGAATTGGCTGCGGCGGGAAGCGGTTTTCTGGCTGAGGTGTGTCAGGCCTGGGAGGCTGCGGCGCTGCCTGCCGAGGCGCTGGGGTGCCGCGTGGTGCGGCTTCGTATTGGATTCGTGACCGGCCCCGGCGGTGCCATGGGTCTGGTGCGTCCTGTTTTTCAACTCGGCCTGGGAGGGAATCTGGGTAACGGGCGGCAGTGGATGAGTTGTATCCATGTGGACGATGTCGCTGGGATGATTCTCTGGGCGATGGAAAGCCAATCGGTGAGCGGTGCGGTGAATGCCGTGAATCCTCAGCCGGTGCGGAATGCCGAGTTCACGCGCACGCTGGCGCGCGTGGTGCGTCGTCCCGCACTTCTGCCGGCCCCTTCCTGCGCCCTCAAACTCGCGCTCGGCGAGTTGTCGCATGTCATGCTCGACAGCGTGCGTGTGCGTCCGGCGGTAGCGGAGAGCCTGGGCTATGTATTCCGCCATCCAACACTGGAAGCCGGCCTGCGCGCAGGCTGATCTCGCCTTGCGGGTAAGACCAAATTCGCTAAAAACGCCAAATGGAAAAAGAGGCAAAAGTTTTTGTTGCGGGTCATCGCGGAATGGTCGGGAGTGCCGTTTTGAGGCGGCTTCAGCGGGCTGGCTTTGAAAATATTCTCACCCGCACACGGCAGGAACTCGACCTCATGGATCGCGCCGCTGTGCGTGGTTTCTTCGAAGCCGAGCGTCCAGATTATGTGGTGGATGCTGCCGCGAGGGTGGGGGGCATTGCCGCCAATTTCGAGAAGCCGGTCGAGTTCCTTATCGAGAACCTCACGATTCAGAACAATGTCATTCAAGGGGCGGCGGACTTTGGTGTGACTAAGCTCCTCTTCCTCGGCAGCTCCTGCATTTATCCCAAGCTCGCACCCCAACCGCTCACGGAGGATGCCTTGATGACCGGCCCGCTGGAACCCACGAACGAGGCCTATGCGATCGCAAAGATCGCCGGCATCAAGCTCTGCCAAGCTTATGCCCGCGAGTATGGAAAAAACTTCATCTCCGGGATGCCGACCAATCTTTATGGGCCGAATGACAATTTCGACTTGCAGACCTCGCATGTTCTCCCCGCGCTCATCCGCAAGGTGCATGAGGCCAAGAGGAATGGGGCGAAGGAAGTGGCGGTGTGGGGCAGTGGCACGCCGCTCCGCGAGTTTCTGCATGTGGATGACCTCGCGGACGCCTGTTTTTTCCTCCTCGAAAACTACGACTCACCCGAGATTGTGAACATCGGCTGTGGCGAGGATGTCTCGATCCGGGAACTCGCGGAGACCGTCTGCGAGGTGCTCGGCTTCGAGGGGTCGCTTGTCTTTGACTCCTCGAAACCGGATGGCACGCCTCGGAAACTCATGCATGTGGGCCGGCTTCTTGCCCTTGGCTGGAAGCCGCGCATCGGCCTGAAGGACGGCATTCGCGATGCCTACGCCTGGTTTTTGAAAAATAGTTGAGCCGTCAACCTGCTCAGGCGAGCAGGCTGTTGATGTAGGCGGATGGCTCGAAGTTCTCGATGAGAACCACAGTCTGCCCTTTTCGGTGCATGCGGGCTTGGGTCACCAGGATCTCCGGTGTTTTGTGGGGCGCGAAAAGAATGTCGTCGTGTGTGGCATTCAGGTGCTCAGCGAATTTGTCTGGTGTCAGTGAGCCTCCCAGATGGTCGCTGCGGCCTGTGGCCACATGGATGGTTCCCCGGATTTTTTCGTCTTGGATGTCGCGTCCTGAAACAGGGAGGACTTGTGTGCCGAAGCCGAGTTCGCCGAGTTCGCCAGTGACGGGATCGGAGACGAGTTTTTTGTTGTGGGCTTCGACGACCGAGGCATCGCCGCTTAGAAGTTCGGCTTTCTGGATGCGGCCGCCGGCGACATGCATGAGGCCGATCGTGCCGTCCTCGTAGCGCATGGGAAACTCCCCGGAAGCGCCGGTCGGCACATAATAAATCTCGCCTGCCGGGAGGTTCGCCACATCTGGCTCGTCACCGCGACAGAGACCGTGGCTCTTTTGTGCCTCTTGGCCTCCGAGTTCAAGACGGAGCGTGTGGGTTTTTCCGTTGAACAGAAAATCGATCTCCACCCAATCCGCGTTTGTCATCCCGAGTCGCATCTTTTCGGCATCAACGCTCACATCGTCGTAACTGACCGCAAGACCTGTGCGGAGGATGGTTTGATTGACCCCGTGAAGCGTGGCGCCCCGGAAGCCATATTGTTTGGCAAAGGCGGTGAGTGGTGCCGTGGCGGAGTAGGTCGA
>JBIKUM010000392.1:0-2792 GCA_044347585.1 Terrimicrobiaceae bacterium | reverse complement strand
CCATACTTTTACGTTTGAAGGATGACGAAGTTCACCATGCACGTGCGTATTTCCACCGCCATTCGTGTGCTCGCCGTCGTTTGTGCGGTGTGGGCCAGCGTCTTTCCTGCTGCAGCGCAGGATGACAAGCTCAACGTTGTGGGTTTCGTCACCGATGAAGCGGACCGGAAGAAGCTTGCAGGGGTCGAAGTATCGGTGACCCGCGACGGGGCGCCCTTTGATGTCTTGATGACCGACGCAAAAGGGGCCTACGATTTCCAGCTCCCCTTGCGCTACGATTACGTATTTTCATTCACCTACCCTGGCTACGGGGTGAAGCGGATTCGGGTAGACGGCAGCAAGGTGCCTCCGGAGGATTTGAAAGGTGGATTTCGGCTGGATATGCCTATGTCCCTGTTTAAGTTGATTGATGGATTCAATACCGCCATCTTAGAAGACTACTTCGGAAAGGCAACATTCGACCCGGTTAAGAATACAATTTCGTTTGACATGGCGCACACGGACGCCATGCGGAACCGGGTGAAACAAGAATTCGAACGGGTAGCTCGGATGGCCGGTGATTTGGCGAAGATGCGGCAGGATTTTGCCGCTCTGCTGGCCAAAGGGAAGGCCGCTATGACCGCCACAAATTGGGATCAGGCCTTGAGTGACTTCACCGCTGCACGCGCCATTTTTCCGGACGATCAAGAGGCCCAGCAACTGCAAAAACAGGCGCAGGCCAGAGTGGATGAAAAAGCTGCAGCTGCAGCGGCGGAGAAAAAATTCCAAGAGACCATCAAAGCTGCAGAGGCTGACCTCAAAGCC
Organism: Terrimicrobiaceae bacterium; assembly: GCA_044347585.1. GTDB lineage: Bacteria > Verrucomicrobiota > Verrucomicrobiia > Chthoniobacterales > Terrimicrobiaceae > UBA967. The sequence goes on along the minus strand of JBIKUM010000392.1, from coordinate 1,988 downwards.
GATAAGCTTGATTCGGCTGCTGAACGCTTTCGCGGTGCCGCGGAACTCAAGCCGTTCGCACCAGAACCCGCGGATGGATTGAAGCGCATCGAGGCGCGGCGTGCAGTTCTGGCTGCCGATGCATCCTATACCCAAGCCATCGTCGAAGCAGATGCGTTGTTTGCAGCGGCCAAATACGCCGATGCCTCCAAGGCGTATGCGCTTGCGTCAGGAATGAAGCCTGCCGAAAGCTATCCGAGAACACGCAAGGCAGAGGCCGATCGCTTTCAGGCGGACGCAGCAGCAGCTTCAGCCGCACAAGCTGAACGCCAAAACCGCTACGAATCCCTCATCGCAACAGCTGATAAAGCCTTCAAGGCAAAGAGCTTTGCTGAAGCAAAAAGCGCCTATGAAGAAGCCTTGCGCGTACTGCCGACTGAACCGTATCCGAAGGAACGATTGACGGCGTGCCAAACGGAGTTGGACAAGGCAGCGCGGGCTGCCTCCGCTGCAGATGCGGCAAATCAAAGCGCCCAGGCCCAAAAGGAACTTGAAGCGAAATACGCCGCGCACATTTCCGCAGGTGATGCCGCTTATGGAAAGTCTGAATGGGAAGCTGCCCGCGCTGCTTACCGGAAATCGCTCGAGTTGAAGCCTGGCGATAATTATGCGACACAGCGGTTAGAGCGCATTACGAAAGAAGAGGCACTCGCGCAACAGGCCTTGGACAAATCGCGAGACGAGGCCGATCGGAAAGCTGCGCAAGCAGAACGGGACAGACTGAAAGCCGAGGAGGACGCGGCAAGGCGGGCGGCAGAAGAAGCGGCTCGGAATCAAGCCGCAGAAGAAGCGGCCCGGCGTCGGACACGTTTGGAAGCGGAAGCACAGCAGAACAACGTAGAAGCTTTAGAAACCTTAGCGGAAGAGGAGAAAGCGCGAACCAGGTTGTTGCGCCAGCAGGCAGATGCTTCAGAAAGTCGAGTAGACGCGAATTCCGGGCGCCGTGGTCGTGCTCAAAATCGGAATACCGATGGAGATGCAAGCGCAAGAAATCCGGAAGTGGAGTTCTACGCGAATGTGCGGGCTGAGAATGAAAAGCGCATTGATCGGACACTCCAATCGGAAGTCGAACGTGCGCAATCGGGCGTTCAGGGATCCATCGCGAACGCCGATGCAGTAGCTGCAAATTCCGAACGGATTTTAGGTGAAGCAGAGCGCGAGGAGGCCACGGCTGAAGACCGACGTCAAGAGGTGGTATCCACTCGTGTTGTGAAGCAGGAGGAAGGCTTTGAGGAGATTGAGCGTGAACGCAAGATTACGTTTCAACGGGGCGAGGCCGGAGCGCAACAGCGTGTGGATGAAGTGGAGTTCCTCATTCAGGCCCAGCAAACGCCGCCGCTGACCGACCGAACTCTGGAAGCAGAGCAGGAAATCGAAGGTGTAATCGAAGATACACGCAGTCGTGTGGTGGCGGGCTTGGACGCCTCCGATGCTGTTGCAGCCGAGACGGAGAGCACACTCATGCAGCAAGCATCTTTCGAGCTTTCCTTCGAAGGCGCTGAAGAGGCTGCTCTTCAAGCCAGTTACCAAGAAATTTTGCGGCAACAAGAGGAGCACAAAGCGTGGCTCACCTGGCGTGAAGCGGTGGCAAACCGCGAATCGATGGAAACAGAGTTGGATTTGCAGTCCTTAGAACAAGCTGCTGCTTCAATCGGATTCACAGGCACTGAACTCGAAAGTTCCCCTGTCGTCACGGAAGAATCGTACGACATCGACAACGGACTTGTAGTCGTCCGCAAGGTGCAAAGGGGGAATGTCGTTCGGATTTACAGAAAGGTAGTCTATGTTTTCGGTACGTACTATTTTGATGGAAATCAGAATATTACAGAACGTGACTGGTTGCGGGAGACCAGCGTGACCCCGTGACAACTGCGAAATCCGAAACCCGACCAGCAAGCCGGCCACTGCAGGCCGCCGCCCTCACAGCGCTCGTCCATTTTCTCGCTTTG